>NZ_MJWZ01000023.1:0-185188 GCF_001762535.1 Campylobacter sp. BCW_6889
CAAGATGGCGCAGCGGACGGGGCTCGAACCCGCGACCTCCGCCGTGACAGGGCGGCATTCTAACCAGCTGAACTACCGCTGCATCCAAAGTAAAGAAGTAGAGATTATAAAACCTATTTATGATTTTATAAAATGGTGGTCACTATAAGACTCGAACTTATGACATCCACCTTGTAAGGGTGGCGCTCTACCAACTGAGCTAAGCGACCTTTATAATGGTGTCCCGTGTTGGATTCGAACCAACGGCCCCCTCCTTAAAAGGGAGATGCTCTACCGGCTGAGCTAACGAGACATTTTCTGAAATAAAAATGTGATTATGCCAAAATTAGCTCTATTTGTCAAGCTTTTTTAAATCATTTTTGGCATTTTCTCTCCAAATAACGAGAAAATATACTTATAGGTAAAGTCAAAACAAGATATGTAATAGCCAAAATTACATAAGCTTCAAGAGTAGCAAAAGTATAAGAATTTATCTCTTGTGCACTTTGGGTTAATTCATTTACAGCAATAACGCTTAATAATGAACTATCTTTAATTAAATTTGCAAATTGTCCACTCAGCGGTGCTAAAATATTTTTTAAAGCTTGGGGAAAAATTACATACGCAAAAACCTGCATCTCTTTTAACCCTAAAGCCCTAGCGCTCTCAAGCTGAGATATAGAAATACTTAAAATTCCAGCTCTAAATATTTCAGCTAAGTAAGCAGCAGAAAAACATGATAAAATAATAACTCCAGCCACATATCGATTATCAAGTCCTAAATTATTTGCAACGATATAATATATCAATAATACCTGCACTAGTAAAGGGGTTCCTCTGATAAGCTCTATGTAAAATATAGATAAAAATCTTAAAAAAACAATTGAACTTAAAGAAAAAGCACAAAAAACTCCACCCAAAATTATACTCAGTAATAAAGAAAAAAAACTGATTATTAAGGTATTTAAAAAACCTTGAAGAAATTTTTCTTTATAGGTCGCAATTGCACTAAAATCAAAATGATAAGCACTTATACTAAAACTACAATAACAAAACAATATTAAAAATAAAATCAAAAGAATTAAATTAGTGATTATTTTTGACTTTGATAGAGGTTTTAAAGGTTTAAAATTCTTATTTTTTTGGATAAACAAAGACAATAAAAATCTCCAAAATTACAATTTATTCATTTCTTAAAGTATCTAAAATGTTAATTTGAGTTGCTTTTTTTGCAGGATAAAAAGACGATAAAGCTATGATTATTAAAGCACCTATAATGGTTAAAGAAAAATCCATTAAAGACAAATCAAGTGGTAATTTACTGGTTCCATAAACATCAGCAGGTAAAGTTACAATATCAAAATTTCCTAAAAGCCATAAAGCAAAAAATGCAAGCATCACACCCACTATCATACCACCGCCGCCAATAAGCATGCCTAAGGCAAAAAAACTCTTTTTTACCTCATTTTTGCTTGCACCTAGGGCAAGTAAAAGTGCTATTTCACTGCGACGATTCATTACTATCATCAATAAAGAACTTACTATATTTAAACTTGCAACCAAAATAATAAGCATCAACACTATAAAAAGCGCTCTTTTCTCAAGCTCTAAGGCTGAAAAGAAATTTTTATTTTGTTCCCACCAGCCTACTACAGCATAATCGTCTTTTAAATAAGATTTAATTTTTTCAACATCCTTAAAAGCATTATCACTATATACATGAACTCCATCATAATTTGGATTTTTAGGCATTCCAAGTACTTTTTTCAATGCATCAACATCTGTGTACATATAAGCTTTATCATAAAATGCAAGCCCTGAAGTAAAACGCGCTTTAACATCAAAACGTTTAGTTTGTGGTACTAAAGAAAATCCACTAGGATTAAGATTTGAAAAAATAAGTGAAAGTTTGTCATTTTTATGCAAACCAAATTCATCAATAAGTGCTGATCCTACAAGTATATCAAAACCACTTAAATTCTCATCCTTTAAAGCTTTAGCAACCACTTCGTTTATTTTTTTTTCATCATTAAAATTAACGCCAAAAAGCACACCACCTTCAAAACGATTATCCCCCTTTATAACAACTTGAGTACTTATATAAGGGCTAAATAACAAATTTGGAAATGTTTTTCTTAACTCATCTATAAATTCATCATTTACAGGAGCGTAAAATTTAGGCAAAATAGTAATAGGATAATTCATCACAAAAAAGCGTTTTTCAAATTCTTTATCAAAACCATTCATAATTGCCATAGCTACAAGCAAAACACAAAGTCCTACGCAAACTCCTAAAAAGGCCAAAAGCATAGAAAGATTGATAAAGGGTTGTTCTTTATCAAATCTTAAATATTTAAAAAGTAAATATTTTAAAACGCTTTTATTCAAGCTAAAATTCCTTGCTTAGGACCACTTTTTCCATGGCATTCTTTAAATTTTTTTCCACTTCCGCAAGGACAAGGAGCATTGCGTGGAACTTTTTTAAACTCAGCTTCGCCAAGATTATCTTCGCTTGCACCCATTTCTACTGAGCTTTGAAGTAGCTTTTCATTTTCTTCATTGGCTTTATTTTCTAAATTTTGTACCTCTTCTTGATTAAATTGCACACTAAAAAGTAGTTTAATACTATCAAATTTAATACGATTAACTAGCTCCAAGAAAAGATTATAACTTTCTTTCTTATATTCCACAAGAGGATCTTTTTGATTGTATCCGCGAAGTCCTATTCCTGTTTTTAAAATATCCATTTGATACAAATGCTCTCTCCAAGCATTATCCAAAACTTGCAAATATAAAATACGCTCTATATTACGCAATTCTTTAATCTCAAGTCTTGACATCTTTTCATTATAAGAATTTTCAAGAATTTGACTTAGCTTGTCTTGCATTTCAATGACGCTTAAATTTTCAAAATCTTTTTCACTAATCTGAGTTGAACACTCATATAAAATTTTTGCTTTCAAATTTTCAAAATTTACATTAGAACCGCTTTCATCAAGCATATAATCATTCATTACATTTGTGCTATATTCAGCGATATTTTGAGAAATTTTAGCTCTAATATCATAGTTTTCATCTAAAAGCTCATTACGATAACGATAAATAGTTTTTCTTTGTTCATTTGCTACATCATCATATTCTAACAAATGCTTTCTGCTTTCAAAATGTAAGCTTTCTACTTTTTTTTGCGCATTTTCAACCGCTCTTGTAACGATTCTTGACTCTATGCTTTCGCCCTCTTCTATACCTAAGCGATCCATAATGCTTTTAATACGATCCCCACCAAAAATTCTTAAAAGATTATCTTCTAAACTTAGATAAAAACGACTTATTCCAGGATCGCCCTGCCTTCCTGCACGACCACGAAGTTGATTATCAATACGGCGGCTTTCATGTCTTTCTGTACCTATAATATAAAGCCCACCCAAAGCCCTAATCTCATCATCGATTTTTATATCCACACCACGACCTGCCATATTTGTAGCGATAGTTACGGCACCTTTTTTACCTGCATCTTGGATAATCAAAGCTTCTTGTTCGTGATTTTTAGCATTTAAAACATGATGAGGGATTTTCTCTTTTACAAGCATATTGTGAAAAACTTCACTGCGTTCTATACTTGCGGTTCCTACAAGCACAGGCTGACCTTTAGCATTGGCTTTTTTAATCTCTTCAATTACGGCTTTAAATTTTTCATTTTGAGTTTTATAGATAAGATCATCTTTATCTTGTCTTTTAATAGGAATATTTGTCGGTATAGAAATAACATCTAAACTATAAATTTGAGAAAATTCAGTCGCTTCTGTTTGTGCAGTTCCTGTCATACCTGCGAGTTTATTGTACATTCTAAAATAATTTTGAAAAGTAATATCTGCTAGAGTTTGGCTTTCTTCTTGAATTTTTACATTTTCTTTAGCTTCTAAAGCTTGATGCAATCCTTCACTAAAACGACGTCCTTCGCTTAAACGCCCTGTAAATTCATCAACGATGATAACTTCATTATTTCTTAAAACATAATGCACATCTTTTTCAAAAAGATTATGTGCCTTTAAAGCTTGATCAAGCTGATGTGCTAAGATAGCATTATCAAGACTGTATAAATTTTCTACACCAAAAAGTTTTTCAGCCTTAGCAATACCTGCTTCGGTAATCAAAACACTACGATTTTTCTCATCTACCACAAAATCACCCTCAGGTTTTGCAGGAGGTAAAACTACTTCGCCTTTTTGCATTTGCTTAGCTACTTCATTGGCTTTAATATAACCATCTAAAGTGCGATTTGTAGGGCCGCTGATGATAAGCGGAGTTCTTGCCTCATCAATTAAAATACTATCTACTTCATCTACAATAACAAAATTATGCTCTCTTTGAACTTTTTCAACTTTTGAAAATTTCATATTATCACGCAAATAATCAAAACCAAACTCATTATTGGTTCCATAAGTAATATCGCAATCATAAGCTTGCTTGTGCTCTATGTCACTATTTTGAGAAGAAAGAATCACACCTACGCTAAAACCTAAAAAATTATAAATCGCACTCATTTGCTCAGCATCTCTTTTGGCTAGATAATCATTCACTGTAACGACATGTACGCCTTTGCCACTCATGGCATTTAAAACAACAGGCAAGGTCGCTACAAGGGTTTTACCTTCTCCTGTTTTCATTTCTGCGATTTTTCCATCGTGTAAAACCATACCACCGATTAACTGCACATCAAAATGACGCATATTTAAAGTTCTCTTACCTGTCTCTCTGACTATAGCAAAAACATCATTTAAGATATCATTTTCGTTTTTTTCTCCGCTTAAAATTTGCTCTTTAAATTTTGCAAATTCGGCTTTTAATTCATCATCGCTTAAATTTTGATATTTGCCTTCTAAAGCATTGATTTGTGCTACACGCTTGAAGTATTTTTTAACTTCACGATCATTTTTTGTTCCAAAAACGGCTTTTAAGGTATTTAAAAACATTTTTAAACCTTTATAAATTTTTCAAACTATCATTATAACGATTATTTAATTAAAATTAGCTAGAATGATATAAAAAATATAATTTTTTTAAGGAAAATAAATGAAAAAAACATTCTTGATATTTTTTATTTTTATAGGACAACTTTTTGCCCTTGATCTTAATTTTAATACCTTTTCAAGCGATTTTATCCAAATAGTAAAATCCAAAAACTCTACACTTTCTTATTCTGGACATTTTATACTGAGTAAAGATCAAGCATATTGGAGTTATGATACTCCTAGTAAAAAAGAGATTTATATTAACAAAAATCAAGTAACCATAATAGAGCACGATCTAGAGCAAGTCATTTTCTCTCATCTTGATAACATTCCAAATCTTAATGAAATTTTCAAAAAAGCAAGTCTTATAGATAAAGATAAACTTGTAGCAAAATATGATAATATAAATTATACAATTAAACTCAATCAAGAGCAAATTCAAAGCATATCCTATAAAGATGAATTTGAAAATGATGTTATAATCAATCTAAACAATCAAATTAAAAATCCAAAAATTAATTCCGATGTTTTTAAGGCAAAAATTCCGCAAAATTATGACATAGTTCGCTAATTTTGCGTTGTATTTTCATCAAGCTTTATATCATAACCTGTTTGTGGTAAATGATAAGGCTTGCTTGCGTTATTTTCTTTGAATATTTGTGGAGGATTGGCGATTAAATCTCTTTTAATTTTTTCTTCTATATCTGGAGTCATTTTAGGTGTATTTAAATTATCTATATTGATTTCTCCATTGTCATTTTTATTTTCTTCATCTGAATCTTTGAAAAGCTGTTCAACTTGTTTGACTTCTAAATTTGGAACACTAGGAGTTGAGATCTTTTCAACACTAGGAACTTGAGTTTTAGGAGCTTCTAAGTTTTCAAGTGCTTTTTTTACCTCGCTGCCCATACCCTTCTCTTTAGCCTCAGTGCTTTCTAAAAAGCGTTTAAACTCCTCTAAATCAAATTTTTCCACTCCGCTTAAAGATATGATATATATATCATCTAATTTAATCTTATATTTCTTATCTAAAAATTTTTCTAAAGTCTTTTTAAAATTATTTTTTCCAATTTCTGTAAAAATATCTTCGTAAAAAAATCCTGAAATTACTGTATTTACAGCATCAATTAACTTATTTTCATTTTCTTTTAAATTATTCCCATCAAATTCCAAAGAAATTTCAACTTTTTTAAGAACATTTGTCCCACTTTTAGAATACAAATCTGTTCTTATGTTATCTATTTCAAGATTTTGAGCATTTAAACTCAAAACCAAAAAAACACTTAAAAATATTTTTTTCATTTAATGCCTTTAAATGATTTGTTCTTGTATTTCAAGATCTAAAAAATTATGTTTTTTATAAAATTCGATCACATTAGAATCTATTTTTAAAATATTAGCAAAATAAAATCCAAAATTTATCTTTTTTGTAGAATAAATTTTTAAAGTATTTGGGTTTGTAGCGCGAGAAAGAGCGACATAAAGCTGTCCATTTTCAAAAATATGATCAATATCACACACTAATTTTTCAATGCTCATACCTTGTGATTTGTGTATAGTAATAGCATAAGCTAATTTAATAGGAAACTGTGTAACACTTGCGAGAATATTAACAACAAAATCTTTACCTGATTGCTCAAGTTCTTCCATGAAAAAAGTATAAGGTTCAAGTAAAATTTTCATCCCATTATTTTTAATAATGCTAATATAAATTTTCTCCTCTTCATAAAGAATATCTTCTATAATGCCTTGCTCTCCATTATAATAATTCTTATCCCAATTATTTACACAAAAAATAATACGAGCGCCTATTTTAATATTTAATTCTTCCAATATATTTAAGCTTCTAATCCAAGAATCAAGCTCTTCATCTTTTATTCTCTTATCTTCTTTTTTAACCTGAGCTTTAAAGCATACAAGCGGGGTCTCAAGTTTGCTTAATTTTTCTTGATTAATATTGTTTACTTTTTTATTGATACCACAAAGTAAAGTATAATCATCTTCTAAATTTTCTAATTCTTTATAATCAATTCGCAAAGATTCAAAAAAGCTTAAAATTTTTTCATCTAAAAAACCTTGTCTAATCAAAGATAAATGGTTATAAAATTCCATATTTTGCGTTCTTTTAGGTTGAGAAAGTTTAACATTCTTAAAATTTAAATCTTGCCAAAAAAATGAAGAAAAAGCATAATAAGAATGGTTAAATAAAGTTTCCTTTTTTTCTTTAACTACGGGAGGCAATTGAAAAAAATCTCCTACAACTAAAATTTTTCCATTAAATTGAGAATTTTTAAGTCTAAAACCTATCATTTCAAAAACACTTGCACTAACCATGGAAATTTCATCGATAATAATAAGCTCAATCGTTTTTAAAAGTTCTTTAAGTTTTGTTAATTTTTCTTTTTGTTTTTGATTGCGATCCAATGCACTTAATTTCATCATATCATCACAATACCCTAAACAAAAAAAGCTGTGTAAAGTAACACCGCCTATATTAAACGCCGATAGAGCACTAGAACCAAGAGCTATGGCTAATTTTTTTTGTTTTCTATAAGATTTGATAAGCTCATTTGTCAAAAAGCTTTTACCAACTCCAGCACCACCACTTAAAAAAACATTATCATAAGCTAAAATTTTTTCTAGTTTATCAAGCATTATATTTCCTTGGCTTTAATTATAACTATTTTTTCTAAAAGGTTGATTATGAAATCTTGTTTATATTTTACTTTTATAGTGCTATTTTTAACAGCTTGTTCAACAAAAAATTTAACTTCACTTCATCATGAAAATTTAGAACAAAAAAATGAAAATCAACATTATGCAAAACTTGAATACGAACAAAATGTAAGCATTTTACCACAATTTGCTTACGATATTAATTTTGATGCAAAACGATATAAAAAATATTTCTTTAACCCTTGGCATGATTCGTTTAAAAATTACAAAGGACAAAATATTTTTTGGTCCTTTCCTTTATATTTAAATTCAAAAAATACTTATTATTTTTTCAATAAACAAATTATTCCACTTTCATGGTTTAAAAACGCTATAAATAATGCAAATATCCAAGAATTCGGTAAACTTAATCAAAAAGCTTTAATTATCCAAAATACAATCATTAAAAATCTTCCAACCCAAAGAGCTATCTTAAAAAATCCTTTTTTTGAAAATGAAGGAATTCCTTTTGACTATGCAAGCGATGGCATTTTAAATGCTGGAACCCCTGTCTTAATTTCACATTTTAGTAAAGATAAGCGTTATGCTTTTGTTTTAGGTGAAGCTGGATTTGGATTTGTTGAAAGTAAAAATTTGGAATTTTTCTCAAACGATAGAGCGAAAATCTATGAAAATCTCAACTTTATCACACCACTAAAAGAAAAATTTCCTATCTATAGCGAGGATGGTAAATTTTTCTTTGAAAGTAGAATTGGCGCTATTTATCCTTGCTACAAAGAAGATAAAAACTATTTTTATGGAAAAATAGGTTCTAAAAAATATAAAATTTCTAAAAAAGATGTATCTAAATTTCCTTTACAATTCAATGATAAAAATTTAAAAAATCAACTTTCACAAGTTTTAAATTTGCCTTATGGCTGGGGCGGTTATAATTTTGAAAGAGATTGTTCTTTACTAACTCGTGATATCTTTTCAGCTTTTGGACTTTATCTACCAAGAAATTCAGTTGCACAAAAAAATTCTTTTAATCATTTTGATATAAGCACTCTTAGCAATTCTCAAAAAAAAGATTTTTTAAACCGCTTTGGGAAAGCTTATCTTAGTTTACTTTATTTACCTGGACATATTATGCTTTATGCAGGACAAATTACAGATAATAATATTGCCATACATAATATATGGGGCTTAAGAAAAGATACAACCCAAAGACTTCTCATAAGTTCTAGCGTCATCACTTCTTTAGAAATAGGAAAAAATGAAATTTTAGAAGATAATTTGCTTTTATCAAGACTTAAAGAAATAAGTTTTATAAATTTAAACGAACAAGAAAAAGAGCAAATAAAAAGCTATCTTGAAAATATACAAAACAAATAAGATTTATTGATTTAATCAATAAATCTTTTAGTTAAATCTGCAAAATATTCTATGCGTCTATCTCGCAAAAAAGGCCACCAACGACGCACATTTTCACTTCTTTTTTTATCTATTTCTATGATTTTTACACATTCGTTTTGAGAATCTAAAAGACAAAGTTCTTCACCTTGAGGGCCAAAAACAAAAGAATTTCCCCAAAATCTAATGCCCTCTTCTACCCCACTTACATCTTTTTCAAAACCTACTCTATTGATAGCTACTACATATAAACCATTAGCTATAGCATGTCCTTTTTGAACACCAAGCCAAGCATTGAGCTGCCTTTGTTTTTCTTCATCTTCATCCTTATCAAACCAACCAATTGCCGTGGGATAAATAAGAATCTCAGCTCCTTTTAAAGCCATAATTCTTGCTGCTTCAGGATACCACTGATCCCAACAAATAAGCACTCCAAGCTTACCTAAACTTGTATTTATAGGTTCAAAACCCAAATCTCCAGGAGTAAAATAAAATTTTTCATAAAAACAAGGATCATCAGGTATGTGCATTTTGCGATATTTACCTGCTATAGAACCATCTTTTTCAAAAACCACTGCAGTATTATGATAAAGTCCGGCACTTCGTTTTTCAAATAATGAAGTAATAAGCACTATTTGATTTTTTCTAGCTATATTTGCCCAAAATTTCACATCTTTTTCATAATCATTAGCATAGTCAAAAAAATCCACATTTTCACTTTGACAAAAATACTCACTTTGATGAAGCTCTCCTAAACAAATAAGCTCAGCTCCTTGTTTAGAGGCTTCTTCTATAAATTCGCAAGTTTTTTTTATAGTTTGTTCTTTGTTTGAGTGAAATTTTTGTTGTATTAAAGCGATTTTCATTGTCTTTGCCTTTCTTGTTCTGCATCATCATAAGGATCTAAATGAATTTGTATATCCCATTTTTCATTTTCAAACATCTTACGCACACCTTCTTCTATTTCATCTGAAATTTTATGCGCATTTAAAAGCGAAATTATAGGGCAAAAAACCAAATGCACGCTTAAATAATTACAACTTGGAGTTTTACGCGTCTTTAATTCATGATAGGAAATTATTTCAGGATTATTAGAAATCAAAGTACAAATTTTATCCACTTGTTCCTTAGGTAAAGCCTCATCCATTAAAAAAGCCAAAGCTTTTTTAATGATTTTAAAAGCAGAAAATGCCGTATAAAGACTGATCACTATCCCAAAAATAGCATCAATAATATGTAAATTTGTAAAATAAATCAAAACCAAAGCCCCTAAAGTACAAGCATTGGTTAAGCAATCTGTTTTGTAATGCAAAGCATCACTTTCTATAATCAAACTTTTGGTTTTTTTAGCTACATAATTTAAAAAAAGCACAAGAAAAAAAGTCATAATTAAAGCAAAAATCATCACATAGATGCTTGAATTTAAATCTTTAATTTCTTCTTTATAATAAATCTTTAAAATACTCTCATAAAAAATAAAAATCCCCACGCCAACTATAAAAACACCTTCTAACAAACCCATTAAAGCTTCAATTTTAGAAAAACCAAAATTATAATTTTCATTCGCCTTTTGTGAGCTTTTTTTAAGAGCTAAAAAATTAAAAGCAGAAATAGCAAAATCCATTAAAGAATCAATCGCACTTGAAAGCACTGCAACAGAACCACTTGTTAAGCCTACTATAAATTTAACCAGGGCTAAAACAATAGCACATAAACTTGCTACAAGAGTTGCTTTTTTTTGCAAACTCATCTTAAACCTTTGAAACGATTTTGACAAGAACAATGCAAAGAACCGTTTTGTCGTAAAAACACTCTTGCATCTACTCCTATAATTTTATGATTGGGTAAAGCTTTAGAAAGTCTTTTAGTTATGATTTCATCATTTTTATCCTTATAAAAAGGCACAATTAAAGCATTATTTATAAAAACAAAATTCGCATAAGTCGCCCCCAATCTTCTTCCTTTATAGTATAAAGGCTTAGGTATAGGAAGTTCTACTAAATCAAAGCCTGTTTTTTTAAGCTCTTCTTTCATTTTTTGCAAAGGCAAATAATGCTCATCCTCTTCATCTTCACAAACACAATGTGCTATGGTATTTTTATCTATAAATCTTGCTAAGGTATCGATATGATGATCTGTATCATCACCTTTTATGAAACCATTTTCTAGCCAAATAATTTGTTTTAAACCAAAAATTTCTTTTAATTTTATATCAATTTGGGTTTTGTTTAGATGAGAATTTCTATTTTCATTTAAAAGACAATGAGAGCTTGTAAGCATCACACCCTCTCCATTAAAGTCAATACTTCCTCCTTCTAAAACAAAATCCACCTTTTTAAGCCCCTCTTTAAATTTTTCTTTAAAAAGCTTAGAATTTACAGCATTATCAAGCTCACTTTGAAATTTATTTCCCCAAGCATTAAAAGTAAAATCAAGAGCCTTTAAACGATTATTTTCTACTATATCTATAGCTCCAAAATCACGTATCCAAGTATCATTTGTATCACATTTAAAAAACTCAACATTTTTTATATCTTTAAAATTTTCAAAATCACTCTGTTTAGGAGCTATAAGTAAAACTTTTTGAAATTCACTTACCACTTTTACAAATTCTTTATAACTTTGCAAAATTTCCTCTAAATATGGACTCCAATCGCTTTTTTCATGAGGTAAAGAAAGCATGAGGTATTCTTGCTCACTCCATTCAGGAATTGATTTTATCATTTAACTACCTTTTTTGATAATAAAATTATAATTGTATCATTTTTTGGAATTTTGTCAAATTTAAGAAGATTGCCTCGATATTTCGAGGCTTTAGTGTATTATTTAAAAAAGATTTTCATTTCATCATTACTTAAAACAAGTTTTCCATTTTCATTTGAAATTTTAAAAGTTCCTTTGAAATTTGAAAGGAAAGAATTTTCAAAATCCATTACATCCATTGGATGACAAAGCATTTGAGTTGAAGCTACGCGATCACCTTCGATTTGCAAAGTATCTGCCTTAGTTTGGTAAGAACCAAAAAAACGATTACATCCTGAATAACCATAAAATTTATTATTTTCAAAACTAATATTTGGACTTTCCTCTGCGTTTTTTGGATCAAAAGTTTTACCATTAACTATAATTTTTTCTATTTTGAAAAGCTGGTTTTGCACAAGTTCATTATTACCTTTAGAAGTAGATGAAGTAACAGAAGTACTAGCACAACCCGCAAAAAAAGTTGCAGCTAAAGCAATTTGAAGCGTTTTTTTCATTTTATTCCTTTAAATTTGAAATTGGTTAAGTTCGCTTTCGAGATTATGACACACTATTTTTAACTCATCTGCAACTTGAAGCAGAATTTTAGAAATTTCTTCATTCTTTTCACTTACTTCGACATTTTTTTGCATACGAGAAAGTAAATTTTGTATATTCTCTTGGGAAATTTTTATTTTTTCAGTACATTGAGTTACCAAAGCCCTAGCATCTTCGTTGCATAATTTAACCTCATTAGCATCATCAACCAATAAAGTGGTGTCATCATTTAAAGCTTGTATACTTTGAGCATTTTTCTTTAATTCTGCGCTAACCTCATTAATACTTTGCAAAAGCTCTTTTGTAATTTGAGCTACATTTCCCAAAAATTCTTCACTGTTCTGAGCCAACTGCCTAACATCCTCAGCAATTACAGAAAAACCTCGTCCAAATGCACCAGCCCTAGCTGCTTCTATGCCAGCATTTAGGGATAGTAAATTGGTTTTATCTGCAATCTCATCCATCATTTGAGTTGCTTTTTGTATATTACCTGCTTGATTAACCATGTTTTCAACTTTTTTAGCCAATTCATTTTCATTTTGAGATACTGTTGATACTTTATTAGCAACATTAAACAAAGATTTAAGCATTTGCTCTAATAATAAAAAGGATTTTTCATTGGCACTATTTGCCTTATTTGACAAACTAGCAAGTTCTCCAAGTTCATTGCCAACATTTGCACCAAGTTTAAAACTTTGATCTATTTGCTTATGACTTTGTGAACTGATATCACTTAAAGAAATAGCATTTGAATTTAAAAGATTGCTTTGTTTTTCTACATTTTTTGAATTATGACTTGCACCGCTAACTGCCTTGTGAGTTTTTTCGATAAATTGATTGATATATCCACAAGCTAAAGCAATTTCATCTTGACCTTTAACTGAAATACGAGCTTTTAAATTGCCACTTCCTTGAGCTAATTCTTTAGCATGATTTAAAAGCTCTAAAACAGGCTTTCCAACAACAACTTTAAGCATTAAAAGAACCACACAAAGGGTAAAAATCAAAGCAATAGTAAATATTATAATATAAGATTGACTGGTTTTACTTATATCTTTTTGAACACCTTCTAAAGAATGCGATATATCCATAACCCCTATCACGCTCCCTACATTAGCATTTGCATGACAAGCAACACAACTTTCATCTGCAATCAAAGGGCGTATCAATCTTAAATGCACAACACCATTTACATTTTCTTCTAAAGCTTGAATTTTAGGATTTGAAAATTGTTCTATAATACGCTTATCATTTGAAATTTGAGGAGCTTTCATCTCAAAAAGATCTATAGTATCTTTTGAAGGATAAATTTTAATATCACTAATACCCTCTATACTTTTTGCATCTTCAATGGCTTCTTTAATTTTTTCAGGATCTCCTAAATTCATAGCCATTCTCATTGTTTGAAAAACAGAAGTACTTACGGTATCTAAATTTGCCCTGCTCATTTTATTGGCAGTATTTTTAAAGTCCAAATTTAAAATCACTTGCATTACAATAAAACTTATAAGCAACACCACAAAAATTGCAGCAGAAACCTTAAATCCTATAGTTTTAAACATCATAGTTTCCTAAAAATAAAATTTTTCGGAAATATTTTACACATAATTTATTTAATTTTTATTGAATTATGTGTAAAAAACATAACATTCCATTAAACTTAATGTAAAAAATGTCTTACGCCTGTGAAATAAAGCGCCATACCATACTCATCAGCCGCCTTTACCACTTCATCATCTCTTATGCTTCCGCCTGGTTCTACTATAGCTTTAACCCCTACTTTACTTGCTTCATCTATGCTATCTCTAAAAGGAAAAAAGGCTTCACTTGCTAAAACGCAACCTTGCAAATCAAGTCCCATTTCTTTAGCTTTAGCGATTGCTGCCTTTGCTGCATCGATTCTACTTGTCATACCCATACCTATAGCCACCATAGCGCCATTTTTTACATAAACAACATTGTTTGATTTGGTAAATGCTGCTATTTTCATAGCGATTTCAAGATCTTTTAATTCTTCCTTACTTGCCTCTCTTTGACTCATAAGCTTTGCATTTTTAAGCTCATCTTCGCCTACTTCATCGCTGTTTTGATATACAAAACCCCCATCAATATGTTTAAAATCATATTTATCAAAACTGCGGATTAAAGACGGACTTTCTTGAGTGAAAATTTTAATGCGTTTTTTACCTTCAAACACGGTTAAAGCTTTTTCATCTACATTGGCTGCAATGATTACTTCTACATAAATTTCATTGATTTTATTTGCTAAAGCCTCATCAAGAGTTCCATTGATTGCAACCACTCCTCCATAAGCACTGACGCTATCGCATTTTAAAGCATGTATATAGCTTTGTACTAAATTTTCTTTTATAGCAAAACCGCAAGGATTTCCATGTTTTACTATAGCAATAGCTGGAGCTTTATCGAAACTACTAGCCAAATTTAAAGCTGCGTTAATATCGGTTAGATTGTTAAAACTTGCTTCGCCTTTAAGGGCTTTGAAATTTGCGCTAAAAAAGGCATCAAACTCGTATAAAGCCCCTTTTTGATGTGGATTTTCTCCATATTTTGTATCAAATACTTTTTGTCCTACTATAAATTTGCTCGCTCCAAAACCTCCGTTAAAGCGTTCATTCATATAATTTGCAATATAAGCATCGTAATTTGCTGTATGCTCATAAGCTTTTATCATCAAATTTAAACGAAAATTCTCATCATTTTGACCTTTTTTTAAAGTCTCAATCACTTTTTCATAATCAAGTGGATCGCAAAGCACCATCACATCTTTATAGTTCTTTGCTGCACTTCTTATCATCGCAGGTCCGCCTATGTCGATATTTTCTATAATTTCGTCAAAATCATCGCTCATAATGGTAGTTTTTTTAAAAGGATATAAATTTACACAAACTAGTTCAATGCCTAAAATTTCATTTTCTTTTGCTTGTTTGATATGATTTTCATCGCTTCTTTTATGCAAAATCCCACCGTGAATCTTAGGGTGCAAAGTCTTCACACGCCCTTCAAAAAGCTCAGGACTCTTTGTAAAATCACTCACTTCTATAACTTTTATTCCATTTTCTTTTAAAAGCTTAAAAGTCCCGCCTGTTGAAAGAATCTCAAAACCTAAATTTTCAAGCTCTTTGCCAAATTCTACTATACCTTCTTTATCACTCACACTAAGTAATGCTCTCATTTTTACCTTTCTAAATGTTTTTTAACTTTTTCATAAGCTTCGTTGATTTTTTGAAATTTCTCTACGCCGATTTTAAGCTCTTCTTCGCTGACATTGTTTGCGTTTAAAATATCAGGATGGTATTTTTTTGCTAAATTGCGGTATTGTTTTTTTACCGCATTTAAATCTGCATTATTTGGAAGTTCTAAAATAGCAAAAGCTTCATCAAGACTTAATTCTTTTTTAGAACTTTTTAAATTTGAAAGACTTGCAATAAAAGCATCTAATTCGCTTTTTGCTATATCAAAGGCTTTAGCGATTTGCTCTAAAATTTCACGCTTTTTAGCATTAAAATCTGCATCGATTAAAGCCATAAAAACAAGCACACGCAAGACATTAAAACGCTCATTTTTAGGTAAAGGCACTTCTTTTAAAAAATCTTTTGCCACATAAAAAGCATCGCTTAAATTTTCTTTATGTTCGTTAAAACTTGCTTTTAAAAAAGCTCTTTCTTTTTCATCTTTGGCATTTGCATCTAAAAGATCTTTGATCATTTCAGCTTCATTTTCACTTACTCTGCCATCGCTTTTTGCAATTTTTGCCAAAAGTGCGATAACATAGTAATTCATACGCCTTTTAAACTCATCCATTCTTTCTTCCATAACCCCACGAGCAAAACCCTTAGCAAAGCCTTTAGCTCCTCTTGTAGCTGAATTTAAAAAATCCTGTTTTCCCCAAGTTTTATAATACCAGTAAAACACCAAAACAACGAGTATAATTAAAACTAAAGTCATTGGATTTGCTCTTTAAAACTTTCAAAATAAAGCTTATCAAGTTCAGCCTTGCTTAACTCAATGCTATCAAGTTTAAAATGTTTTTGGCTTGTACTCACACCTAATTTATAAGCTTTTACTCCAAATTCTTTAGCTAAATTTAAAAAAGCTTCTTCATTTTCTTTACTAAGCCCTACTATAGCACGACTTGCACTCTCATCAAAAATCATTTTTTCATCATCAAAATCACTTGTTAAATTTGCACCCACACTAGAAATAGCAAACATTTTTGCCAAAGTCATAGCAATACCCCCTATTCCTACGCTATTGGCACACTCAAGTAAAGAATTTTGATTGGCTTTATAAAGCAAATCCCAAAGTGCAAGTTCAGCTTTATAATCAAGCTCTTTAAGACTTCCTGATACTTTTTTATCTTGGATTTTCATTACCATAGATCCGCCAAATTCTCCTAAACTTTCACCCAAAAGATAAACGCTTAAATTTTCTTTTTCAAAACTAGCTTTTAAGGTTTTATTTGCATCTTCTAAAACCCCTACGCTTACTATAGTAGGACTTGGATAAATACTTACGCCTTCAGTTTCATTATAAAGTGAAACATTGCCGCTTACTACTGGGGTATTTAACTCTTTACAAGCTTCTTTAATACCTTTGCAACCTTGTGCGAATTGCCACATCACTTCAGGATTTTGCGGATTTCCATAATTTAAACAATCACTTATTGCCAAAGGCTTAGCTCCTGTGCAAGCAACCTTTCTTCCTGCAGAAGCTACTGCTAAAGCTGCTCCTATTTTAGGATTTACATAATTTAAGCGTGAATTACATTCTATAGCCATAGCCACACTTGCACCATTTTCTTTGATACGAATAACACTAGCACCTAATTTTCCATCAGCTTTTATAGTATTGGTTTGCACGCTTGAATCAAATTGATCATAAATAAAAGCTTTATTATTAATATTTTCATTTTGAAGCATTTGTATAAAAAGCTCTTGAACGCTTGATTTTAACTCAAATTTATAGTCTTTAATTTCACTTAAATATTTTGGCTCGCTTGTAGGGCGACTTAAAATCGGCGCTTTCTCACTTAAAGGCTCGATAGGAATAAGCCCTACAAGCTCATCATGCCAAAAAAGCTCCATTTTTCCTGTATTGGTAACTTCACCCATAACCACAGCATCTAAATCCCATTTTTTGAAAATTTCTATAACCTTATCTTCATAGCCTTTTTTCGCACAAATAAGCATTCTTTCTTGAGATTCGCTAAGCATTAACTCATAAGGAGTCATACCGCTTTCACGCATAGGAGTTTTATCTAAGTAAAGTTTCATGCCACTGCCACTTCTTCCTGCCATTTCAAAAGAACTTGAAGTAAGCCCTGCAGCACCCATATCTTGAATACCCACAATATAATCGGTTTTAAAAAGCTCTAAACAAGCCTCCATAAGAAGTTTTTCACTGAAAGGATCGCCAATTTGCACTGTAGGACGCAAAGATTTGCTTTCTTCATTGAAGCTATCACTTGCCATAACCGCTCCACCAAGTCCATCACGCCCTGTTTTTGAACCCACATAAATCACAGGATTTCCTACACCTTCAGCCTTAGCATAAAAGATATCTTCACTTTTACAAACCCCTAAAGCAAAGGCATTAACTAAGATATTTCCATTAAAACACTCATCAAAAGCACATTCTCCACCTATAGTTGGCACACCCATGCAATTTCCATAATGAGAAATTCCATTTACCACACCTTTAACAAGGTATTTTTGATGTTTGCCGCATTTTTCATCATGAATATTGCCAAATTTTAAAGAATTTAGCCCTGCAACCACTCTTGCACCCATAGTAAAGACATCACGTAAAATTCCCCCTACTCCTGTAGCCGCACCCGCAAAAGGTTCAATAAAGCTAGGATGATTGTGACTTTCCACTTTAAAAACTGCTGCCATACCTTGCCCGATATCAATAACCCCTGCGTTTTCTCCTGGGCCTTGAATCACCCAAGGTGCTTTAGTTGGAAAACCACTAAGATATTTTTTACTGGATTTATAAGAGCAATGCTCACTCCACATCGCAGAAATAACCCCAAGTTCTAACAGATTTGGTTCTCGCCCTAAAATTTCTAAAATTTGTGCATATTCTTCATCGCTGATTTTATGTGCTTTTATGGTTTCTTTATCCATTTTTATCCTTTCATTTTCCTAAACAAAAATTACCAAACATTTCGTCTAAAATTTCATCTCTTTGAAAATCTTTAGTAAATCTTGCAAGTTCATTAATAGCTAAATTAAGTTCAAAAGCAAAAAGTTCTAAAGAACTTTCCTCTAAAAGTCCTTTAGCTCTAAAAATCGCTTCGCTTGAAATTTTACAAGCATTAATAAGATCTAAAGAACTTACCATAATACCTTCGCTATCAAAAGAATTAAGATAATTTTGCAATTCTTCTTTTAACAAAGCGATGTCTTTTTGAGCACTAAGCTTGATAAAATTTTTATTTTGAGTATTTTTGAAAACATTTTCTAAATCACTTTTATTTAAAATCCAAAAGATTTTTTTATCAGTATTTGCTAATAAGTCAAAAATTTTCTCATCTTCTTTATCTTGTACTCTTGAAGCATCAAAGACTGCCAAAATAATATCTGCATCTTCTAAACTTTTTTTACTTAAAGCTACGCCGATTTGTTCTATAGCATCTTTACTTTCTCTAATACCCGCTGTATCTATAATGCGCAATAAATGCGTTCCTAGTTTAAAGCTCTCTTCTATAGTATCACGAGTAGTTCCCGCTATATCTGAAACAATAGCTCTTTCATAAGAAAGCAAGGCATTTAAAAGCGAGGATTTGCCTACATTTGGCTTACCTACAATAGCGATTTTAAAACCTTCTATAAGTCCTTTTCTGCTTTGAGAAAGTGTATAAACTTCTTTTAAAATTTTAGAATTTTCTTCACACATAGTAGAAATTTGTTGTAATAAATCAGAAGGTAAATCATCATCAGCATAATCAATACTAGTTTCTACAAAAGCTAAAGTTTTCACCAAATCTGTGCGAATTTTTTCTAAAAGTTCTCCTAGATTTCCCTGCATGTTGCGTGCTATAATTTTAGCTGCAAGCGCAGATTTTGAAAGTATGAGATCTTGTATATTTAAGGCTTTTAAAGGAGTCATTTTGCCATTTAAACACGCTCTTTTGCTAAATTCTCCCGCTAAAGCAAGTCTTGCCCCTAAACTCACAAGTTCTTCGAGTAAAACTTCACTCACGCTAAATCCTCCATGAGTTTGAAACTCTACTATATCTTCACCTGTAAAACTATAAGGAGCTTTAAAATATATCATTATAGCTTCATCGATGATTTCATTGTTTTGATTAAAAAGTTTTGTAAAAGTAGCATGGCGGGGGGTGAGTTTGGTTTTGTGGCTAAGCTTTAAGGCAAATTCTAAAGCTCTTTCACCGCTTAATCTTACAATAGAAATCGAACCCACGCCATGAGCTGTGGCAATAGCCGCTATAGTATCACTCATCTTTTTTGAAAAAGTCGTTTATTACAACAAATCTTTGATCATTATTTTGCTTAATTCCTACATACTTATCTGGAAATTCAGCTCTTAACTGCTCTAAAGCGATTTTTATCAAAACCCCATCTAAAGGTTTGGTTTGTCCGCGTCCATGAATTTTAATTTTTTCAATCACGCTTTGTAAATAAAGCTGCATACCTTGAATTTGATTTTCTAAAAATTGAGCGATCTCAAGGCGCACTAAAAGATTATATTTTAAATTGATCCAATTATGCAAAAGATAAGAAATAGCCTTGTAACGATGTGCTTCTTTGCCTATCATCAAAGCAGCATCTTCCCCATCCAATCGAATCAAAACACAATCTTCATCATACATTCTAAGTTCACTAAGCTCTATTTTAAACTGGGAGCTTTCTAAAAGTTTTACAAGCTGAATACGAATCTCATCTAAAATATCCTGAGTATTACGCACTCCTTTGCTTTCTCGATGAAAACTATCAAAAATTTCATCACTTTTTACTATGTATTTTTCTTTTTGACTTTTATTTTTTTCATTTTTTATTTCAATCTTGTTTTCTTGTTTTGGCTCATGTGTTTCTGGTTTGTGATTTTTTGAACTTGTAAATTCTTTTTTAGGATTTTTTTTCAAAATCCTTTTTTTTGCTTTAGCCTCTATAATTGCCTTTTTTCTTCCAAATCCAAAAAAACCTTTTCTTGGATGCTGAATAATCTCATATTCTAAGTCCATCACAGAACATTCTAAACTTCTTGAAGCTTCTGTTAAGGCACTTTGAAGATCAATGGCTTCGATTTTCATTTTTCATGCTCCACTTGTTTTTTTGTGATGTTCTTTAGCAAATATTTTATTGATAACCCATTGTTGAACCAAAGAACAAAGATTATTTGCAAACCAATAAAGCGTAAGTCCTGCTGGGAAAGTGATAAAGAAAAAAGTAAAAATCACTGGTAAAAATTTCATAATCTTAGCTTGCATAGGATCTTGTATAGTCATAGGTGTGATAAGTTGTTGTAAAAACATCGTTGCACCCATTAAAATAGGCAAAATAAAATAAGGATCCATTACCGATAAATCATGTATCCAAAACGCCCAAGGAGCTGCTTTTAGCTCAATAGCATTAAGCAAAACGCGATAAATAGCAAAGAAAATAGGAATTTGTAAAAGTATAGGCAAACAACCACTCATAGGATTTGCACCATGTTTTTTATAAAGCTCCATCATGTGCATATTCATTTTTTGTGGATCGCCTTTATAACGCTCTCTAATATCTTTCATTTTAGGAGCAAGATCTTTAAGTTTATTCATAGAAATCATAGATTTATAAGTTAGTGGGAATAAAATAATACGCACAATTAAAGTCATCACAACGATAGCCCAACCCCAATTTCCTATATACTGATGTAAGAAATTCAAAAACTCAAACATAGGCTTAGCAATAAAAGTAAACCAACCATATTCAACAACTGCTTCAAGGCGTGGATCTATACTTCTTAAAATCACATGTTCTTTAGAACCTATATAACCCCCTGCTTTAAATTCATTATCACTATAAGCAAAAACTATAGGGTTTTTATTAGCATCCTTGCTGATTGCCACATTTAAAGGTTTATCAAAATTATAAAAGAAAGTTGCATAGTATCTATCAAAAGCCGAAGTCATTACGACATTATTAGCACTTTCATCCTTCTCTACATCTCCATCTTTATAAGTTTCGATGGTTTCTTTATTATCCATTACCAAAGCACCATGAACTGTATAACTATCTACGGCAATATTTGGACGATATCCTGGACTTATAAAATAATTTGCATTTTTGCTGAGTTTAACTTCTATCTCATAATTTCCTTTTGGATAAAAAGTAATATCTTTTTCGATTTTCAATCCGGAAAGATTTTGAGTGAGTTTTAAAACTTGACTTCCATTTTCATCAACAAAAAGATTGCTAGAGTTAGCAATATAAGGAAATTTAAAAGCCTCTGAGTTAATACTTGGATCACTAAAACGCATTTCTAAAGGATAAGGACTATTTTCCTTGCTAACAAGATTTATAAATTCCCCTTTCTCATTTTGGTATTTTTTATCTTTTAAATAAAAAGCAGAAATTCTACCAAAAGAGTCAATTTGTGCTTCAAAATGTTTGCTTTGAACCTTAGATATCACACTATCTTGCGAAACTAAAGCCGCACTTGGAGTATTTGTGGTGGTATTTTGTATATTAGGAGTGTTATTTATGCTTGTGTTTTGTTGATTTTGTTGTGTAATGTTTTGTTCTATTTTTAAAGGTTGCTTTGGAATGAAAAAATAATCATAAACAACAAAAAATAAAAAAGAAATCACAACAGCCAAAAGTATACGCTTTTGCTGAAAAATATTATTTGAATTATTCACTGATTTGTCCTTTTAAAGATGATTTTTATAAGATAAAAACTTTTATTTTTATAAGGTATGTATAAAAAACAAAGTTGTTTTTTTGCTAAAAATATAGGCTTAAAACATAAATTCATAGGATAAAAATTTTTAGAAACTCTAGGATAATCAAATCCCCCTTTAAAAAAAGGGTTACATCTTAAAATTCTAAAAAAAGTAGAAAAAAAAGCTAGAAAAAAATTCTTTTTTTGAAACTGCCAAAGTGCATACTCAGAACAACTAGGATAATACCTACAAGCAGCGGGTTTTAAAGGGCTTAAGAATTTCTGATAAAAACGGAGTATTTTTAGGCATATCATTTGAAACATTCTAGTTTTTTCAATCCCCATTTTAGATTTTTTTCTAACCTAGAAAAAGAAAGTTCAGTGATTTCATTTTTAGCTACAAAAATATATTTGCCATCTTGAAGATATCTTTCAAACTTAGCAAACAAAGCCCTTAAAATTCGTTTTGAACGATTTCTAACCACTGCTTTTCCAACTTTTTTACTAGCAACAACTGCTATTTTTTTTTCATAACTATTCAGATAAAAAATGATCACACCTTCGCAATGCCATTTTTTACCTACTTTATATACAGATGAAAATTCCTCGTTTGTGCTAAATTTATCAAAATTTTTCACACAGCAAGTCTTTTTCTACCTTTAGCGCGTCTTGCATTGATCACCTTGCGACCATTTTTAGTTTTCATACGAACACGGAAACCATGAGTGCGTTTTCTTGGAGTGCCATGCGGCTGATAAGTTCTTTTCATTTGATTTTTCCTTAAAAAATTATAAAATAAACTTGTATTTTATCTTAATCTTACTTATAAATTGCTTTTAATTAAGAGTAATTTTTAAATTCTTTTGATAAATTTTGAAATTATTTTTAAAAGGTTAAAAATGTCAGAATTTAAAATTATTGATTTAAGACAAGAAGATTTAGATATTTTACAAGAAATGATCATAGAATTTGCAAAATACGAAGATATGTTAGATTTTCTTCAATGCACGAAAGAAAAACTGGAACATTCTTTACTAAAAAATAAATTTGCTCGTGCTTTTTTGTTAAAAGAAAATGAAAAAACTATAGGCTACATGATTTATTTTTATACTTTTTCATCTTTTTGGGGTAGCGGTGGAATTTATCTTGAAGATATTTATATACGAGAAAATTTTCGTAAAAAAGGTTATGGAAAAGCTGTTTTTAAATTTTTAGGAGAAATTTGCAAAAAAGAAAATTTAAAAAGACTCGACTGGGTTTGCTTAAATGATAATATTTTAGGTATTAATTTTTATGAAAGTTTAAACGCTAAACATCTTAAACAATGGAGAAATTATCGTCTAAGTGGAGAAAATTTAGAAAAATTGTGTGATTTATGATAAGAAGTCTTTATTATTTAAAAGCTATGGGATTTAACTTTGTTGATACACATATAAACCGCTTTGAACAAGCACAAAATTTTCAAGAATTAAAACAACTTGTTTCATCTTGCGCCTTATGTCAATTTTCCAAAACAAGAAAATTTAGTCTTATGGAACCTAAAATAAAAAATGTCAAATTGCTAATTCTTGATGTTTTTGGGCAAAAGAGTGAAAATGAAAGTGGAATTTTACTTAATTCAAAAAAAGGTGAAAAATTAAAACACTATATTTATCAAATTTTAGGGCTTTGCGATGAAGATTTTTATTTTTCTTATTTATTTAAATGTTTTTGTAATGGAAAATTTGATGATTTTTCGCTACAATCTTGCTTACCATTTTTCTGGAACGAACTAAAACTGATTCAACCTGCTTTTTTACTTTGTCTAGGAGAATACACATTTAAAAGCTTGGGATTTAAAGATTATCACATTTTAAAAGGTGAAGTTTTTGCTTATAAAAATTTTTTCATAATGCCAAGTTATGATTTAGATTTTATAGAAAAAAATCCAAGTTATGAAAAAAATTTCATACAAGATTTAAAAAAAATTAAAGGATTTTTATGAAAAAAATATTTTTAATATTTTTCTTATCTTGCTTTTTGCTTAGTGCAAAAGAGCAAAAATTAGTCGATGTAAAACCTGTTGAAAATTTTTATCCTAAATTAAGCGTTCAAGAATGCAACGCAAACTGTCTTTTTGATCTTTTAGAATCAAGATTGTATCTTAGTTTTTTAAGTGAATTTGCAGATCAAAACGATCAATTTTTATCTAATGTTTATGCAAAATTATTAAATTCCATTACTGATTTTGAAAAAAATGTTCAAAAAATTACTTCTGTTAAACTTGCGATAATTATCCCAGAAAAAACCATAAAAAGCTACTCAAATACTATAATAAATTCAAGCATAGCCTATCTTTTAAGACAAAGAGCTGAAATCAAAGTAAAAGTTTTTTTAACTGGCACAGAAGATAGTGATAAAATTCGAGCCGCGCTTGATGCAGCACAAGCTCAAGGATATCAGTATGCCATAGCTGGATTTACTCTAAAAGGTGCCAATGAGTTGAAAAATTACTCAGGAAATATGAAAATTTTTATACCGACCATCCATAAAAACAACATACAATTTTCAAATCAAAATATTATTTTTGGAAGTATTGACTATGATGCTCAAATTACCACACTTTTAAGCAAATCAAATGCTAATATCGCAATATTTAGCGATGGCTCTGCCTTATCAAGCAATCTAAATTCAAGAATTCTTGCTCAAAATAATAATGCTAGAATATATACCATAGAAGGCGAGAAGCTTGATTTTAGCAGACTTTTAAGATCACAAGGCGGAGTTAATAATGCCTCAATATTTTTTAACACTCCATTGATCAAAACAGCTCTAGCAAGTTCTCAACTAAGAATTTATAACATTCATCCTTATGTGCTTTTATCCACTCAAATCAACTATAATCCAACATTTTTAAGTTTAACACAACAAGGAGATAGAGAAAATTTCATCATTGCTAATTCTATCAATAACCACGATGATAACTTAGTCTATCTTAATGAAATTTTTAATCAAAGTATAGATTATAACTGGATTGCTTATGCCACTAGTATAGGAGTTGATTACTTTTATACCGAATTCTTAAATAAAAAAAGTGAAAGTTTATTTGATGAGAAAATCAAAAATTCTCAAGTTGATTACAAAGTGCGTCTTATGCAAGGCAAACAAGCAAGCTTTGAAGAATTAAAATAATTCTTCAAAGAGCTTTTTTAACTGCATATCCATTCTAGCTGGTTTTTCGTTTTTAATAAAAGCTAAAGTTAATTCCATTTTAAAAAGCAAAATTTCATCTTTATAAATTTCTTGTGAAATTTCCACAGAAGCATTTTTGACTTCTAAAATTTTTGTTTTAATCTCTATTATATCTCCAAGTTTTGCAGGTTTTAAGAAATTGCAATTTGCTTTTGCAAGCAAAAAATGTCCCTTAGACGCATCAAAAATATCTACTTTTTTATTGAAAAAAATTTCACTTCTTGCTCTCTCACAAAATTTTAAATAATTACTATGATACACCACTCCACCCGCATCAGTATCTTCATAATACACACGCATTTTCATCGCTTTACCTTAAAAAATATTTTACATTTAAAAAACATTAGATTATACAACGGAAATTCTTTGATATCGCTTTTTAGCTTATATTAAAATTCCGTCCAATATTAATTTAATAAAGCTTTTTAATAATATTAAATATATATTATAAAAAATAAAATTAAAAAATAACTTTTTTATTATTAATATTATTTAAATATTTTATTTATAATTAATATACTTAAGAATATTATAATTACGCTTTCTTTTGATAATATTTACAGATATTGTTAAATAGTTAAAATATAATAATCAATATTTAAGGATATCTATGCCAGCCATTAAGCTTTTTAACTTCACGGGGAGGGGTGTAGAGAAATTTTGTTTTAAACTTTCTATTGTTACCTTCTTAAGCATCAATGCTTTTAGTCACTCAAGCAAATACTACAGACAATCGAAATTTCAATATTCCAGAGTATTATTTTAATGATAACAAACTTTATGATAAAACCAATTCTACTTATAAAAACCCCAAGGTATAAATTATTATTCTAAGAGTTCTAAACATGATATTAACAATATTACTTTAATTTATAACAATACTAAAGTTAATATTATAAATATAAACGATTTAAATTTTAAACATTATTTACTTGCTTCTGATATGAGAGAAGATAAAGTTCTTTCTTTTAATAGTGTCAATACAGCTAATCATAGTAATAAAAACAGTTAGAGCACTTCCTTTTTTAATCATAGCAAAAACCGATTATGCTAATGCAAGTTATAATAAACTTATATTAGAACAAGGAGAACTTAGTTCAGTTTTTTATCTTAAACCTAAAGATACTCATATAAAAATCTTAGCAGTTCTAAAAGCAATCAACGCATGAATTTCTTAATGAGGTATAGAAACAAGCAAAGTAGATGGAGTAGAATTTGAAAATTTGCTAAACTTAATGTCAATCTTAACAATACTTATTTCTTTAATGATACCTTTACTCATCTTTTTAGCTTAAATTATCAACAAGTTATTAATGAATCTATTTATACTAGATAATAGTAAAACTATATCTTTAGTAGGTCCTTATGGAGTAAGGGTTTATAATAATGAAGATAGAGATAATGCTGTAGTAGCTAGCTTTGGACTTAGAATGACTACTCCTTTGAAAGATTTTTATATCACTCCTTTTTATGATATAGGTTATTCTTGGTGTGAGAATGTTTCTAAACTATATAGAGTAAGTGAAACAAACTATATGGATACCTATGATTTGCAACTGCTTTATAATAAAACAGGAAATTTTTATGTTAAGCTTGATTTAGCTAAAGCTTTATAAAAATGATGATTATAGTTCTAAAGCTTATGTGAGTTTTGGGAAGTATTTTGAGTTTTTAAAAATTTATTTTTGATCAAATATTTAATACATATGAGATTTATATTGCCATAAAAGCTTTTAATGTTATAATTTAGCATTAAAAGCAAATGTCAAGGATAAAAATGCAAGAAAATTTACTCAAAAAACAATTTCTAAATCACCCTTTATACGCTAAAATTCAAGAACTTAAAGCTCTCAATCTTGCTTGTAATTTTTCTTTAGATGATAGTGTAAATTTATCTACAAATTCTCAAGCCAAAGATGAAATCCTAGCTATAACAAAAGAACTTAAACCATGGAGAAAAGGTCCTTTTAAAATAGACGATCTTTTCATCGATACAGAATGGCAAAGTTTTATTAAATTTAATATTTTAAAGCCTTTTATGAACGAAATTTCTCAAAAATGCGTTGCTGATATAGGCTGTAATAATGGTTATTATATGTTTAAAATGCTTGAATTTAATCCTGCAAAACTCATAGGTTTTGATCCTTCTATCAAATACCGTTTGCAATTTGAACTCATTAACGCTTTAGCTAAAACTCCTATAGAATACGAACTTTTAGGCGTAGAAGATCTTCCAAGCTATGGCTTGAAATTTGATGTGATTTTCTGTCTTGGGGTGATTTATCATAGAAGTGATCCTATAAAAATGCTAAAAGATTTAAAAGCAGGACTTAATAAAAATGGAGTTGTTTTTTTAGATACCATGTATATAGAAGATGAGAGAGAAATCGCTCTTGTGCCTAATAAAACTTATTCTAAAATTCCAAATATTTATTTTGTACCAAGCATTAGTGCATTAAAAAACTGGTGTGAAAGAGCAGGATTTAAAGAATTTGAAGTTTTGGCTACAAAAAAAACCGATGAAAACGAACAAAGAAAAACAGAATGGATAGACTCTTTTTCGCTGGAAAATTTCTTAGATCCAAAGGATAAAAATCTTACCATTGAAGGCTATGAAGCACCCAAAAGAGTTTATATACGCATTAAAATATAAATTCTTTTTATTTTTTGCCGATATTGAATTTTAGATATTTTGAAGTAGATAAGTAGAATTTAAAGGTTAGATATGGCAAAAAAAGATAATTTTGAAGAATATGCACAACTTGAAGAATACGCAT
This sequence comes from Campylobacter sp. BCW_6889, assembly GCF_001762535.1. Lineage (NCBI taxonomy): Bacteria > Pseudomonadati > Campylobacterota > Epsilonproteobacteria > Campylobacterales > Campylobacteraceae > Campylobacter > Campylobacter sp. BCW_6889. Next base: position 28,277 of record NZ_MJWZ01000023.1, read on the forward strand.
CTGCAGAAGATATATCTCGTGTTAGAGCAGAATTACTCACTTGTCCTGAATTAAACACCTCGCTTGCTGGAACCATTATAGAAATTGATAAAAACTATGCCAAATCAATTTTAATAACCACAAGCGAAATGGTAGCAGATGATCAAGGATTGATTTTTGATGCCTTTATTTTCGCTGCAGCAAACTATGTAGCACAAGCCTCTATCAATAAAGAATTTTCAGTGATTATTGGATCAAAATGTTTTTTTTATGCTCCGCTTAAATTAGGCGATGTTTTAGAACTTGAAGCTCATGCACTTTTTGACGAAACCTCCAAAAAAAGAGATGTAAAAGTGGTCGGGCATGTTAAAGAAATTAAAATGTTTGAAGGAACGATACAAGTTGTTAGCACTGATGAGCATATATTTAAACTCAAGCGTCCGCCACTTAATACTGTTAAACCTACAGAAAATCAAGAACAAGGTGCCAAAATCAACAATCCAGAAGCCGTAGCAGCTGCATTAATGGCCTCTGTGGGTGGAAAATAATCAAGGAGTCATTTTAATATCCACCCAATTCTTTGGGCAATCCTTATGATAAGTTCCACTTCCATCATAATATTCTTTGCAATCATCATAAAAACGATTTGAAATTCCTCTTTCATTTACAAAACATCCAGAAATTCCTAAAACTAATAGTATCATTAAAGTATATTTTTTCATGTTTTTCCTTAGAATTTATTGTGTTTTCTCCATTTATAAGGCTCTATAGGATTACCCTCTTTCCAAAGACCTAAATGATTTTTCTTAGCATTTTCTTGTTCTTTAATATAAGCATTACTATAGTAAGTATCAGCCCAAGCATAGCCTTTGCTTACTAAAAATTGATTAATATCAACATTATTAAGCTTTACAATAGCAACAATTCTACCATAAGTATCTTTATTTTTATAAATAATTTCAACTTGTTTACCGCTTAAAATTCTACTTAAAGCTTCTTTTGATTGCTTTCCAAAACTTTGCTTAAGTTCTGGTGCATCTATACCAAAAAATCTTATTCTAGCGAGTTTGTTTTCATGATTAACTTCTATAGTATCTCCATCAATAATTCTAACTACTTTTCCTTCAAAACTAGAATTTTGGGCAATATAATTCTGGATAAAAACAACTACAAGAGTAAAAATTAATACAGAAAAAAGTTTTTTTGGATCACTTAGTAATTTTCTTAAATTAAATAATTTTTTATAATTTATTCTCATTTTTTAATCATTTTGCCTTTAAATTTTAAAAAATATGCCATAATTTTATCAAAACAAAGGAGATAAAATGCAAAATGTTATAGAAAATTTTAAACAATTATGTAAAATTCCTCATTGCAGTTATGAAACAGAACAAATGAAAGAATTTTTAAGCTCTTATGCTAAAGATAAAGGCTTTAAAGTGAGTGTAGATAAAGCAGGAAATATCCGTGCCATAAAAGGCAAACCAAAAATTTGCTTACAAAGCCATTATGATATGGTCTGTATGGGCGATGCACCAAACTTAGAAGTTTATGAAGAAAATGGCTTTTTAAGAGCCAAAAATTCAAGTCTTGGCGCGGATAATGGTATAGGTATAGCCATCATGATGAGCGCTATGGCTGAATTTGAAAATTTAGAGTGTCTTTTTACAAACGATGAAGAAGTAGGACTCATGGGAGTGAATTCACTCGAGCACACTTTAGAATCTAAAATGCTTTTAAATTTAGATCATGAAAGCGATGATGAGATCATGATAGGCTGTGCAGGTGGAGTAGATATAGAAGCTAGCTTGCCTTTTAATACCCTTAGAAAAAAGGGTAAAATTTATGAGCTTTGCGCGCAAAATTTTAAAGGTGGACACTCAGGCATAAATATCGTACGCAACGAAAAAAGCTCCATCAAAGAAATGGCTAAATTCATACAAGAAAATAAAGGAGAAATCATTTCTTTTGAAGGTGGAGAAAGAATCAATTCTATACCTAAACACGCCAAAGCTTTAGTGCATTTTAAAAATGAAGTAAAGAGCAATAACTGGATAAAATGCGATTTTAAAGAAGAAGGTGAATTTGAAATTTGCGATCAAAGTAACAAACTTTTAAGCCTTATAAATTCTTTTACTCATGGAGTTAGAGCTTATGATGAAAATCTAGGTATAATTCAAACAAGCATTAACCTAGCTACTTTAAGAATGCAAGATAAACAAATCAAATTCGCACTTTTTGCAAGATCTAATATACTTGATGGACTTAAGCAAGTAGAATTTGAAACTTTAGAATTTTTCAAGGCTTTTGATTTTAAAGTAAGAAGTTTTAATTTCTATCCACCTTGGGAAGGCAAACCAAACGCACTTAGCGACATGGTTTTTAAAGCGCTTAAAAAAGTATCGCCTAATGCCAAAGTTTCAGCTATCCATGCAGGGCTTGAGTGTGGCATTATAGAGAAAAAACAAGAGCTTTTATGCGCTTCTATAGGTCCAAATATCCATAATCCTCATTCAACTGATGAGCATTGCGAAATCGCTTCAGTTGAAAAAATATCTAAGGTTGTTTTTGAAGTTTTAAAAGACAATGCTTAATTCTTTAATCTTGCTTCTTGCAAAAACGCGTTTTAACAAAAACACACAAAGCAAGGAGCAAGATCCCACTATAGCAAGATAAATACCTAAATACTCTTTATAAAAAGCATTGACTATAAAAGGGGTTAAAAAACCTAAAATCGCATAAGAAATATTATAAGCAAAACTAAGCCCGCTAAATTTAAGTTCGCTTTTAAAAATTTGCGTCATAAAAACAGGCGCGAAAGTAATAATACCTTGTGCAAAACAAGCCAGTAAAAAATAAAATAAAAAATTCTCATCATAAAAACTAAAAAGCACACCAAAAATAATAAAAGCTATACTAAAAATAGAACAAATCCTATAGCTTCCCCATTTGCTTGCTAAAAAACCTTGAAATAAAGCTCCAAAAATCACCGCTAAAATAGCAAAATTTTGCACCCATAAAGCAGAAGTTTTACTCATAGCTAAAAGACTTTCAAAATACTTAGGCAAAATCATCAAAGTTGCCACACCGCTTGTTAAAACCATAGTCATTAAAAAACAAACAAGCATACTCATTTTATGAGTTTTTAAAGCTTCAAACAATGGAAAATTTAAAATTTTCTTTTCATTTTGAACTTTTATAAATTCTGGAGTTTCGCTGAGTTTATTTCTTAAAAACAAAGCTAAAATTCCAAAAAATCCTCCTATGATAAAAGGAATTCTCCAAGCATAGCTTTGAACTTCTTCTGGGGTAAAATAAGATCTTATGCCTAAAGTGGCAATATTTCCTAGCAATAAACCTATGGTTAAAGTCGCTGAAATAAAACCAAGAGCTAAAGGAATTTGGCACCCTTTGACAAATTCGCTCACATAAATCCAAGCTCCGCTCACCTCAGTTCCAACGGCTAAACCTTGCAAAATACGAATAGTGAATAAAATCAAAGTAGCAAATATACCTATACTTTCATAACTTGGCAAAAAAGCTAAAGCAAAACTAGGCAAAACCATCAAAAGCATAGAAATATAAAAAATATTCTTTCTTCCATATCTATCAGCAAAATGTGCCATCACAATAGAACCAAAAGGACGCGCTAAATAAGCAGCACCAAAGGCTATATAAGCATTTATCTGCATCCAAAAAGCATCATTTTGCGGAAAGAATACCTTAGCAAAAATATCCAAAAAAAAAGCAAAAAGCACAAAATCATAAAATTCTAAAATTCCACCCAAAGAAGCATAAATAATATTTTTGTATTTTTTTTGCATATTTTATCCTAAATCAACTAAAGGGCAAAAAGCCCTTTATTAAATTTTTCCACCTTCAATCACTACATCATCAGCCTTAACATCATCTCCAAAATGAACTTTTAAAGTTTCATCATAAGCCTTGTGAAAAAACTGCTCTTGGCCTAGTTTAATGATCAAATTATCGATAAATTCTTTAAGTTCTTTATCACCTTTTTTAACTGCTGGTGCGATAACATCTTTGTTACCTAACTCTTTGATACCCATTTTAAAATCAGGATGATCTTTCACCCAAGCAAAAAGCAAGGTATTATCATGACTTAAAGCATCGCCTCTTTTATCCATCAAAGCGGCAAAAGTTTCAGTATTTTGATCGTATTTTAAAGTTTTAATATTAGGATAATTTTGCGTAAAATACGCATCCGCTGTTGTGCCTTTGTTTAAAAGTAAAGTTTTATCTTTTAAATCTTCTACGCTAGTTATATTACTATCCTTTGGCACAGCTACGCCTAAAGCTACCTTCATATAAGGCAAGCAAAAATCAACCTGTTCAGATCTTTCTGGAGTTTGAGTAAAATTAGCCAAAATAATATCTACTTTATTTGATTTTAAAAACTCAACCCTATTTGCAGCTTCAACAAGAACAAATTGCACCTTATTTTCATCGCCAAAAAGTTCTTTTGCTATGCGTTTAGCTAAAGCTATATCATAGCCTTGATTGTTTCCTTTTTCATCCACATAACCAAAAGGTGGTTTATCGCCAAATACCCCAATCCTAATAACTCCATTTTGCTTGATCTTATCAAGAGAATTTAAAGTTTTAGAGTCAGAATTTCCTCCACAAGCAGCCAATACTACTGCAACAAAGGCCGTTAAAACACTTAGAAGTATTTTTTTCATACATTTCCTTTCTTTAAAAATAAGCTTAAAGCTATTGCAAAAATATATAATAATTGCAAAGTTAATTATACTTAAAATTATAAATAATGCATTTGAAACAAACTAAAAAGATTTTCCTATGTGTAAAAATGTAATTAATCTCACACTCTCTTTTAGCATTGTTTAAATTTTAAGTAAAAAAAGATATAATCTTTGTTTTAAAATTTTTAAGGAGAAAACTATGAAAAAAGGTATTTTTCTCTCTATTGGAATAGCTGTTTTGTTTTCAGCTTGCGGAAATTCCATAGATGAAAAAACAGTTAAAAAATATGAAAATCAACTAAATCAAACAGTTAAACAAGAAATTGCAAACCTTTCTCAGGATTCTGGAATAAAGATTGAATTTTCTGATTTTAAATGCAATGCAGATGGTGATTTTATAGCGTGTTTAAGTTCAAATTTCAAAACTCTTGCAAAAGATAACAACGATGAGTATCAAGAACTATTTCAAGCAAAAAATATCAAAATTCGCTCAAATGAAATTTACAAAGGCGAAGCAAATACATCAATTAACATTAAAGAATATTACAACGATCTTTTTAAAAACCAAAAAAGCATACAATCAAATTTGGTTTTTGAAGATTTTAAACTTGGAGAAAAAGTTGTTAGTGACATCAATGCAAGCTTATTTCAACAAGATCCAAAAATCAGCTCTTTTATCAATAAATTAAGCTCGGATTCTTATACTTTATCATTTGATAACTCCATAAACAAACAAGAAAACAATTATCTAGATAATCTTAATATAAAATTTTATAACGCAAAATTAAATTTCAATACAAATCTAAATATAAATCTAAAAGAAGATCTACTTAATTACCTTGATTCTAAGGGTATAAAATTTAACACTCAAACTTTAGCTATGGATGAACAAGCTATCAATGAACTTCTTAATATAGCAAACTACGAACAAGCTTCAGATTTTAGCAATACAATCCAAAAATACATCATCTTAAATAATTTTAAAATTGATTCAACTCTTAAAACCGAAGGCGTATTTAGTAGCTATATAGCAACTGCTAAGGAAAATTTACAAACCTTAAAAGCTCAAAGTCAAAATGAAGAACAAACATTAATCTTTGATAAAGCTTTAGCTATTTTAAACAATATCACTCAAAATGATGATTATAAACTCAATCTTGATTTAAAATTTAAAAACATCCCTGTTAGTGACTATAGCACACAAGGAATCGACAGCATAGAAAAACTAAGCATCAACAATCAAGACGCCACAGAAGCGTTAAAAATTATACTTCCATTTATCATGTTTTCTATGTTAATGGGCGGAGCGTCGTTTTAAATTTTAAAATGATAAAAACTTCAAAAACATTAAAAGCAAGATTAAATTCTTTGCTCTTAATGTTTCATAACATTAACAAAAAAAGGCTAAAATGAAAATTTTATTCTCCCCTAGTGAAAGCAAAAATGAAAATTGCGTAAAAAATCCTATCAATGAAAACTCATTTATATTTAAAGAATTATTTCCTTATAGAATAAAAGCTTTAAAGCATTATGAAGAATTTATCAAAAACGCAAGTTTACAGAATTTACAAGAACTTTTTGGCATTAAAAATGAAAATGAAATTGATAAATTTAAACACAATTTAAAACAAGCTCCCACTCAAGAAGCTATATTGCTTTATACTGGGGTAAGTTATGAATATCTTAATTTTAAAGCTTTAGATAAAAAAAGTCAAGCTTATATTTTAGAAAATACTCTTATATTTTCTAATCTTTTTGGCGTTGTAAGAGCTAATGATACCCTACCCTTTTATAAATTCAAGCAAGGGGCTAAAATAGGAAATTTTGCCATAGAGAAATTTTATAAAGAACATTTTAGTAAAGCCTTAGATGAATACTTGGAAAATGAAGAAATACTTGACCTTAGAGCAGGATTTTATGATAAATTCTATACCCCAAAAAAGAAATTTTATACCTATAAATTTGTAAAAAATGGTAAAGTCATCAGTCATTTTGCTAAAGCTTATAGGGGAATTTTACTCTCCATAAGTGCAAAAAACCAAGTAAAAAACAATAAAGAGCTTTTAGCAAACCTTCCTTCAAACCTAAAACTCAAAGAAATTCAAATCAAAGGTTTAAAGGAAGAAATTGTGCTTGAAATTCTAGATTAGTTTTTATTTTAAGTATTTTAAAGCTAGCTTCGCATAATAACTTGCAGCCCTAGCTAAAAGCTTATCATTAAAAACATAACTAGAATTATGTAAATAAATGTCGTTTTCATTTTCTAAAAAAGCATAGGCACATTTTTTCATTTCGCAAAAAAATCCAAAATCCTCACTTGCCATTAAAGGACGATGATTAAATTCACAATTTTTTTCGCCAAATAATTCTTTTGCAACCTCACTAGCAAAATCCACAGCTTCATCGTTGTTCATAGTCACTGGTGCAACAACATTTTTATTGATTTTAATCTCTATATCATTAGCCTGTGCAATACCTTTACAAATTTTATAAATTTTTTCTTCAGTTAGTTTTCTAGTTTCATTATCTAATGCTCTAACACTCATTTTAATCGTTGCAATATCTGGAATGATATTAAAAGCATGCCCTGCATTAAAAGCTCCTATGCTTATAACTGCTGAATTTTGAGGATCAACATTGCGAGATACTATACTTTGCAAAGCCACCACAAGTAAAGAAGCAGCATAAATAGGATCTTTTGCCTTTTCTGGAGCACTTCCATGACCACCTCTTCCAATAACTTCAATGCTATAACTATCCGAAGAAGCCATCATCGCACCTTTTTTAAGATAAAATTTCTTATCGCTACCAAAAGGCATATTGTGCCATCCAAAAACATAATCACTATCAAATTTTTCAAACAATCCATCTTCTATCATTGCCTTAGCACCACCCAAACCCTCTTCAGCAGGTTGAAAATAAAGATTTAGAGTGCCATTAAAATTCTGATTTGCTAAATACTTTGCAGCAAGCAATAAAGAAGTAGTATGTCCATCATGACCGCAAGCATGCATTACATTTTCTTTTTTGCTTTTATAAGGCAAATTTGTGCATTCTTGTAAAGGCAAAGCATCCATATCTGCACGAAGTCCTATTTTTTTATCGTTATTTCCCTTTTTTAAAACCCCCACAACACCTGTTTTTCCTATTTCTTCATAAACCTCATAACCAAATTCTTTTAATTTTTGCGCCACTAATTTTGCAGTACATAATTCATCAAAACCAAGCTCAGGATTTTCATGAATTTGATGACGAATTTTTTCAAATTCGCCTTGTAAGTCTAGTATTTCTGGAATTAAATTCATTCTATTTTTCTCCTTATATAAAATTTTCTCTTCTAGGTAAAACAAATTGTGCTAAGATCGCTGAAATAAAAATCAAAGCAAAAATATAAACAAAACCCAAAGTAAAACTATGGGTTTTATCAACACTCCAAGATACTACCCATAGGTTAAATGATAGTATAACAAAGGTAATACTCCAAAAAGCACTCATAATATAAGCAGTTTGATTTGGATTAGAATTTTTTAATTCTGAAGGTAGATTAAAGAAAAATGGAAACCACATAGAATAAAAAATGCCTGATAACACAGCAAAAATCTGTATCAATACTAAATTTTGTAAAAACAACATACAAAATCCGCATATAAAAATACACGCTCCTCCAGACAATAGCATTATTTTAAAAGAAATATTTTTTCTTTTAAAAAATAATCCAAGATAAGGACCAAAAATAATAGCAAAATTAGCCAAGGCTGGAATTTCTTTTTTAGCAAAATCAGCTAATTCTTTACTAAAACCCGCATATTGCGCATAAAAAGTTGGTAAAAAAGTAAAAAGAGAATTTAAAAATAAAATAGGCCCTATGTAAAAAATAATCATACCCCAAGTAACACGAGATTTTAGAGCATAAATAAGATCTTTTGCATTATTCTTTTTTTCTTCTTTTTTATTCTCATCTTTACCTACAAAAAGCCACAAAATCAATAAAATCAAATTAATCCAAGCATAAAATGATAAAGAATCTCTCCAATTTCCAAAATAATTTGAGATACTTTCAGCTAAAACAAGTCCTAGGGTAATGCCTACCAAATTTGAAGTCATATTAAAACTAATTACAAAATGTAAAGCTTTTTTTTCAAACCATTGTTGTGCAATAGGCACTAAACAAACTAAAGCACAAGCTGAACCAAGCCCTGTTAAAAATCTTATAATCAAAATACCACTATAACTATCTACAAAACTTAAAAAGATACCCGAACTCATTAAAATACAGCCTAAAAAATATCCCTTTTTTAATCCGAATTTATAAACCAAAAAAGCAGTAAATGAAGCACCAAAAATTTTCGCAACTACTATCATACTAGTGATTAAAGTAGCTTGCTGAGTATTTAGAGCAAGATCATTTGAAATCAAGGGCATTAAAGACCCTGTTGCTGCCCAAGAGATACTAAAAACAGCATAAACACTAAAAATAATAAATTCAACCCCAATGCGTCTAAAATGAAATAAAAGTGATTTTTCCATATTAAAATCCTTTTTGGATATTTATTAAAATATAACATAAAAAAATGAGATATTTATTATCTTTGATTATTTTTTTAATTTAATTATTTTTTTATATATTTTTTTGTTACTTTTTGAAAATTTATATATAAGTTTAAAGATAAAAAAACTAAAATACAAAATAAAAACCCATAAAAGTTTTTTGAAGTATTTAAATGATATATTTCAAAATCTAGTTTTAAAAAGGAAAAATATGGAATTTTTAGCATTTATTTTTTTGATTATTATATTTTTATTTGTAGTCTTTATCATCGTTACTCGCTATGAAAAAAAGATAAAATTACTCAACCAAAACATACAAAACATGAAAGAAGATATAGCCGATCTTAAAGAAACAACTCAAAAAAATCGCTCTTTAATTGAAAAAAATCGCTCTAATATAGAAAATATAATAAAATAAAACTAAGAAAGATTTGCGATAAGTTTATAGTGTTTTTTCTGATTTATCATTAAAGTAAAAATTTTTTCACTTGAATTTTCGCTTTTATTTTTATAAATCATGCTTTTTAAAAACGGAAAAAGCATCGTACTAGAAGTTTTACCTTGTAAAATAATATGCATAGAACCTTTTAAAATTCCATACTTATAGCTCATACCGCTTGGAAATATATCAAGATTAAAACTTAAACTATCTTCATTACTATCATAATTTAAAATTTCAATTTTAACAAAGCTAATTTCTTGATCTTCTTGAGATAAATTTTTAAAAATTTCAAGTTTTTCATGTTTTTTGATAACAACAACTTCTTGCTTGCTTTCTTTAAAATCAGAAAGAAAATTTTCATTTTTAAAAATTCTTGAAAAAAATTTTAAATTTTTAAATTGCATACTTATTTGTTTTGTGTTTTCATGTATTATTTTTTCAGATTTTAAGATGTCATGTTTTATATTATCTTCTTGGTTTTGATTATCTTTGTTTGATTTCATGTCAAAATCTTCAACGATAATCATATCTTCACTATTACAAATATTAAAATGTTTTACAATTTCTTCAAAAGTAAAACTGTCATCACTAAATTCCAAAAGCTCTATATTTGAAGTGATAAAATCAACACCATCTCGTTCTTCAATCTTATCTTTAATCACAAAAGCATCAACACAAAAGCACGATCTTTGAATTTCATATTCAGAACTTTTGCCTTTAAATACTATCTTCATCATCACAAAGCTTTTGCTATAAGCTCTAAAGAACTAGCAAAAACAACCTTACTTGAATTTTGTTCTAATGCATTTGAAATTTGCATTCTACAAGCTGAACACTCGGCACTTACCACACTAGCCTTACTTTCATCGATCATTTGTGCTTTTTTAAGCCCTACACTTAAGGCTTTATCATAATAATCCGTTTGCATACTCACCCCGCCAAAACCGCAACAAGTATTAGAATTACTCATTTCCACAAAATGATAATTTGTTTTTAAAAGTTCTCTTGGCTCTTTAAAAACCCCTTGCATTTTTCTTGCATGGCAAGGATCGTGATAAGTAATGCTATAATTAAATTTATTTTTTGTTTTTAAAATTTCTTCCAAAGAAGTAAATTTATAAAAATACTCGCTAGCCATATATATCTTAGATGACACACATTTTGCGCGTTTTGCCCAGTCTAAATCATTTTGCATTATAAAAAAATGTTCATAATCTATCTTTAACATAGCCGAACAAGTGGCCTCAGGAACTATAATAGCATCTAATTTTTCTAATTTTTTTTCAAAATACTCAATATTTTTTTTAGCCAAAACTTCAACACTTTTAAAATCACCCGTAAAAAATTGCGGCGCTCCACAACACACTTGTTCTTTCATCAAATCCACATTGATTTTTAATTCCCTAGTGATTTTAAGCACTGCATTAGCCGTATCTATGTAAAAATAATTCGCCAAACAACCTACAAAAAAACCTATTGTTTTTTCTCCATCATTATTGATAAATTTTGGATTAGAATTTAAGAAACTTTTTTTATTAAAACTTGTAAGTAATCTTCCCTTTTTAACAAAAGGCATGGAAAATCTTGCCTTCATACCTGTATTTTCATTCTCATTTTGAATTTTAAACGCACAACTTTGAAACACATAGCCAAGCTTAGCTACCAAATCTAAAATTGTGCGTCTTCTTAAAAAGAAAAAAATAAGTTTTTTATACCAAGCTATACCAAATTTTTTAGCTATGTCATAACGAACTTCTTCTATGGCATTATCTACTCTTAATTTACTTGGACACACTTCAACACAATTGGTACATAAAAAACAAGATTCAAAAACTTTCTTAGCTTCTTTATCAAGTTCTAGAATTCCCTCTTTATAAGCAGATAAAAGATCTAAAAATCCTCTTGGACTGGTAATTTCATCGCGATTTTCTTCATGTATAGTACAAACAGGTATACATTTGCCACATTTAACACAAGCATCACTTATTTGACTAAATTTCATCTTACACCGTTTTTGAGAATACTTTTTTATCTTCACTAATGTTTTTCATATAAGCATCAAAACACATAGCAATATTTCTTATAAGCAAAACACCTGTTTCATTGACTTTGATAAAATTTTCATCAAAATTAATAAAATCTTTGTATTCTTCTAAAGCTTTTAAATCCTCTTTAAAATACTCCTGAAAATCAATGCAAAATTCTTTTTCTATTGACTTGATATCAAGCTTAAAATTTGCCATTAACTCCATAATCACTGCTTTTCTAAGCTCATCATCATCGCTTAAAGCTACGCCTCTTTCAAAAGGCAAAACTCCTCTATCTAATGCAGCCTCATAACTTGACATATCTTTAAAATTTTGCGCATAATGTCTTTGTCCTTCGCCTATACTTGTAAGCCCAACACCGACTAAATCAGCACCACCTTTAGTAGTATAACCTTGGAAATTTCTATGTAAAGTTCCATTTTCTAAAGCTTTAAAAAGCTCATCATTTTCTTTTGCAAAATGATCCATACCTATCATTTTATAGCCGTTTTTACTCAAAAAATTCTCACAAAATTCTAAAATTTCAAGTTTAACATCAGGACTTGGCAAGGTATTTTCATCAAATTTTCTCATATTTTTCTTAAGCCAAGGCACATGAGCGTAATTAAAAATCGCCAAACGATCAGGATTTAAAAGCATAACTTTTTCTAAAGTTTGTGTAAAGCTTTGTAAATTTTGATAAGGCAAACCATAAATTAAATCCATATTTACAGACTTTATGCCTTTACTTCTTACAAGATTTAAAGCATTTTGTGTTAATTCAAAAGGCTGGATGCGATGAATTTCTTTTTGAACTTTTTCATCAAAATCCTGCACTCCAAAGCTGATACGATTAAAGCCATTTTGTGTTAAAACTGTGGCTTGTTCGTCATTTAAAAAACGCGGATCGATCTCACAGCTAATCTCTGCATCTTTAGAAAAATTTCTAAAAATAGATCTGATTTTTAAAATCAAATTTTGAAGTTGTTTAGCACTAAAAAAAGTTGGAGTTCCGCCCCCAAAGTGCATTTGCACCACTTCTCTTTTAGTATCTAAAATAGTACTTAAAATATCAAGCTCTTTAAAAATATAAGTTAAATATCTTTCTTTACTCTCTTCTTTGGCTGTATAAATAACATTGCAACCACAAAAATAACAGGCACTCCTACAAAATGGTAAATGAAAATAAAGCGATAAAGATCTATCTTGCTTTTTTAAAATTTCTATATATTCTTCGTATTTGAAATTTGCATTAAACTCTACTGCTGTAGGATAAGAAGTGTAGCGTGGTCCTGCTTTAGAGTATTTTACAAAAGCTTTATAATCTCTCATTTTGGTTTACCCTTTCTATCATCGCTTGCATATCTACAAATAAATTTGGATGCTTTTGTTTGATTTTAGAAATTAATTTTTCAAGATCAATACTAACTTCCATGGTGCCATTTTGCGCCTTTTGCTTGATCTCATCCATAGCAACCGTCCAAACATCGTTAAAATCTACAGGAATTTGTTGATAAATCGCCTTTTCTAAACGCAATTCAAAATTCTCTTTTTGACTTTGTTTTAAACTTTCAAGTATATTCTTAAGACTTTGTAAAGAAAGCAAAGTGTGAATTTCATCGTTTTCATCAATCACAAACCAAGGCTCAGGAGAATCAAAACTTCCATTTTCAAGAACTAAACATTTTTCGTTTTCATTCTCGCTTTGCTTCATTTTAAAAATCGTTCTATCTTTTTTCTTTATTCCTAGATTTTGACTAAATTCATCAATGCGTTTTAAGCAAATGCTATACTTTTCTAGCTCTTTCATTCTCTTCCTCTCTGATTATCCAAAAAGCAAAGCAAGGCTTTTACCACATAAAGGCGATTTCTTGCTTCTTCAAAAATCACATCTGCATGTTTTTCAAAAATTTCTTCACTCACTTCATAACCCCTATAAGCAGGCAAACAATGAAGCAATATCGCGTCTTTATTGGCAACGCTCATAGCCTTCTCATCGATTATAAATCCTTCAAATTCTTTAATCTTGCGTTCTTTTTCATTCTCTTCACCCATAGAAACCCAAGTATCGGTGATGACTACATCTTTATCCTTTAAGGCTTCAAATTTATCATGACTTAAGGAAATTTTGGCTCCTGAAATCAAAGCCTGTTTCATAGCAAATTCCCAAATTTCAGGGCTAATTTTATAGTTTTTTGGTATAGCTATACTAAATTCAAAGCCCAAAATCGCAGCCGCAATAAGCCAAGAATTGCACATATTGTTACTATCTCCGATAAAAGCAACTTTTGCTATACCATTTTGCATCTTATTCCATTCTTTGATAGTAAGCAAATCTCCTAAAACCTGAGTAGGGTGATAAAGCTCGCTTAAAGCATTGATCACAGGGGCTTTAGAATATCTTGCAAATTCGAGTAAAGTTTCATGTTTATTGACTCTCATCATCACAAAATCAACCATCGCCCCTATCACCCTAGCTGTATCCTTTACAGGCTCGCCACGACTAAGTTGTAAATCATTGCTATTTAAAAATAAAGCCTTTCCGCCAAGCTCTGTTATGGCTAATTCAAAAGCCATTCTTGTTCTTGTAGAATTTTTCTCAAAAATCATTGCTAAAGTTTTATCTTGTAAAAGTTTTTTAGGCTCTTTTTTAAGCTCGCTAGCATGATTTACAAGGCTTAAAATTTCCTCCTTAGAAAAATCTCTTAAAGTTAAAAAATGTTTCATTTTTCTCCTTTTAACATTTTAGCTAATTCTTTGGCATGATAAGTGATGATAAGCTTTGCCCCTGCTCTTTTAAAAGCTATCATAGTTTCATATAAGATTTTTTCATAATCAATCACTCCCGCATTTTTAGCTGCCTTTAGCATAGCATATTCTCCGCTTACATTATAAACACACAAAGGCAAGTTAGAATAAAGGGATATTTCTTTAATTACATCAAGATAAGCAAGAGCGGGTTTTACCATTAAAATATCAGCTCCTTGTGCTTCATCTTCTAAGCTTTCTTCTAAAGCTTCTTTACCATTAGCAAAATCCATTTGATAGCTTTTTCTATCTCCATAACTTGGAGCTGACTCTGCTACATCTCGAAATGGCCCATAATAACTTGATGCAAATTTAGTAGAATACGCCATTATAGGCAAATTTTCAAAACCTTCCTTATCTAAAGCTTTACGCAAAGTAGTGATAATACCATCCATCATTCCACTAGGTGCTATCATATCTACCCCTGCTCTTGCGTGAACTAAGGCTTGTTTGGCTGAAATTTCTAAAGTGGCATCATTATCCACGCTTTTTGTTTTTGGATCGATAATCCCACAATGCCCGTGATCTGTATACTCACAAAAACAAAGATCGCTAATTACAAAAAGATCTGGAAAATTTTTCTTAATCTCTCTTATGCTTCTTGCAACAAGCCCTTCATCATCTAAAGCATCGCTTCCGCAACTATCTTTTTTCTCATTTTCTAAAACGCCAAAAAGTATAATAGCTTTAATACCTAAGTTGACTACATTTTGACACTCTTTTAAAATTTCATCTAAACTCATTTGAAACACATCGGGCATAGAAGAAATTTCTTTTTTTATCCCCGTTCCACTAACCACAAAAAGCGGATAAATCAAATCATTCACGCTTAAAGAATTTTCCCTTACCATAGATCTTAAGTTTTCATTAAGCCTTAATCTTCTAAATCTTTTAAACATTTTTTTGTCCTTTTTTTGCTAAAATCTTAACATAAATTTGATTATAGAGAGTAGTAAATGAAAATAAAAATTTCAGAAATTGCGAATTTACCTAGCAAATGGGGAAATTTCCAAATACAAAGTTTTAAAGAAAATGATAAAGAACATTTATGTATATTTAAAAATACTCCAAAAGACACACTCAATCTAAGAATTCATTCAGAGTGCTTAACAGGAGATGCTTTAGGAAGTTTAAAATGTGATTGTGGAGAACAGCTTGAATTTTCGTTAAAATATATAGACAAAAATGGCGGAATGGTGATTTATCTTAGACAAGAAGGAAGAGGTATAGGACTTTTTAACAAGGTTAATGCTTATGCTTTACAAGATAAAGGTTTTGATACGATTAAAGCAAATCATCAGCTTGGCTTTAAAGCCGATGAGAGAACTTATGAAATTGTAGAATTTATACTCAAACACTATGAAATTTCTAAGGTTAATTTACTCACAAATAATCCCGAGAAACTAGAGTCCATTAAGGAAAAAATCATCACACGCATACCGATTTTAATAGAACCTAACCGTTTTAATGTAGAATATTTAAACATAAAACAAACTCAAATGGGACATCTTAAATAAATGATTTTTAAAGATTATGATTTTTTACAACACTACGATTTAAAAAACTTTAAAGAAAAGGTAAAAATTTATAAAGAATTATTATCTAAATTTAACCGCATTCACAATCTTACTCATTTAAAAAATATAGATGAAAATATCTTTGATAGTATTAAAATTTTAGATTTTTATGATTTTTCTAAAGCAAAAAATATTGCCGATATAGGAAGTGGTGCAGGATTTCCAGCTGTATTTTTAGCCTTTTTACTGCAAAGCAATTTTCATCTTTTCGAACCCAATCCCAAAAAAGCTGCCTTTTTGCGGACACTAAAAATAGAATGCGAACTTTCAAATTTACATATTTACAAAGAAAAAGTTCAAGAGTGTAAAAATACCTTTAAAGCCGATATCATCACTTCAAGAGCCTTAATGGATGTCAAGCCTTTGCTTGAAATTTGCAAAAATCTAAAAGATGAAAATACAATTTTTATTTTATGGAAAGGCAGTGAAATTTATCAAGAACTTGAAAATATAAAAAATTATGAAATTTTTGAAAATAATTTAAGAAAATACTGTATTTTAAAGTAGCCCTAAGGCTACTTTTTATTCTGCTAAATCAGCATTAAAACTGATATCAACCAAAGGCCAAGAGATTCCACCATGTCCTGGAGCAGCATCACTTAATGCTTTTAATGCTTTAGAACCATTTTTAAAAGTATGCAAATCAAGCTGCCCTTTAGCTTCAAATTTATTATCTTTGATAGTATAAGTTAAAGGTACAATAGTACTTTTTTTATCCATGGTAATTTTTGCTGAAATAACGCCTTTGTTTTCACCTACAATCACATCTTGGAAAACAACTTTAATATCTGCATTTCCCAATAAAGCAGGAAAAAACACTTTTGTGATATTATTGGTTATAACATCATTGCCTTCACCCATAAAAGCATTACTTGGCTTTATAGTAGCTTTAGCTCCTTTAAGATAACTTGCAAAATCCTTTGTATTTTTAGAAAATTTATATTCTACATTCTTAAATTCACCTTCTACTCCTACCATATCCTTAGTTTTATACCCTTCAAAAGATATTTTTAAACTATCTTCTTTAAAAGATACGGCACTTAAAGCAGATGCTAATAAACAAGAACTTAAAATACTTAAAACAATTTTTTTCATTTTAACTCCTTCAAAATGAGATTTTATTAAACAAAAACAATTATATTATCACTTGATTAATAAAAATAAATTTTTTCAAAAAATAATTGTTATTACCAAAGTATATCTTTAAAAGTTAAAGTTAAAAAATATCCTCCAAAAATCAAAACAAGCCCTAAAACAAAAGCCAAACCAAATACTCTAGAGCCACTCTTTAAAAATTTTTTAAAGTCAATTTGTAAACCTAAAGCTGCCATAGCAAAAACAATACATAAAGTACAAAGTGTTTTACCTAAAGAAATAATATCACTCGTAGCAATACCTAAAATATTTTCTTTACTTGCTAGATAAGTATTTAAAACTATCATACCTAAAAATGCAAAAGCAAAATAAGGGATAGTGATACTTTTTGCAGTTTTTCCACTGCTTGAATGCTGATTTTTAGCAAAAAAATAAGTCACTATAAGCAAAAAAGGCACAAGTAAAATCACTCTCATCATTTTTATAATCACTGCAACATTAGAAGCACCTTGCTCAAATCCTGCCATATCTTTTGCCATTTCAGCGGCACCTGCAACATTTGCCACTTCATGCAAAGTAGCCCCCATAAAAACCCCCATAGCATTTTGATCAAAAAAAGGAAAAAGATTTAAAGAAAAAGCTATAGGATACAAAAACATAAACACAAGTCCAAAAATCACCACCGTACCTACAGCTAAAATTCCTTTAAAAGGATCACTTTTTAAACTTGACTCCAACGCTAAAACTGCTGCCGCACCGCAAATCGCACTTCCGGCTCCAACAAGCATAGAAGTTTCTTTATCGAGTTTAAAAATTTTCATCCCTACAAATAAAGCAATAATAAAAACAAAAAATATCACTATAGCAGAAAGTAAAAACCCTTTCAACCCTACACTTAAAAGCTCAGTTAAAGTAATATTAAAACCATATAAAACAATACCGAGTCTTAAAAGCTTTTTTGCACTAAAATGCACTCCAGCTTGAAAATGATGTTGGTATTTAAAAAACCAAGGAGAGAGCAACACTCCTATGATGATAGCAAAAGCAGTCGCTGCCAAATGAGTAGTATCTTTGATACTTTGAACACTAGAAAAATACATAGCAAAAATCACTATACAAGCAGTAAAAAGCAAACCCTTAAAATTTGAACGCACTATAGCCATGCTATGTGCTAAAAAACTTGTTTTCATTTATTTTCCTTTTTCTAAATTTTGTGTTATTATATTTTTTTTATTAAAATTATAAAAATATATTATTTTAATTTTTATAATAATTTTTTTTTATTAAATAAAGGAATCACTCATGAAAATCAAAGATATGGAAATATTTTTAGATCTTTTAAACACTCAAAGTCCAACTCATACAGCCAACAATTTTTCCATAACTCAACCTAATGTTTCAATAGTAATTAAAAATTTAGAAAATAAATTTGATGGCATTTTATTTGAAAGACTTGGAAAAAAACTCTTACCTACACCAAAAGCTTTAGAACTAGGAAAAAATTGGTTAAAAATTATACAAGCCTACTACCAAAGCTTAGAAAAATTAAACGACGAAAGCATGCTCTTAGGGGAAATAAAAATAGCCTCAACTCAAAGCATTTCTGAACATTTTTTAGCTCCTATTTTATTTGATTTTAAAGCAGAATTTAAAAACATAGAAATTCACTCTCAAACGCAGAATTCAAAAGAATGTTTAAATTTGCTAAAAAACGGAAATATAGAATTTGCAATCATTGAAGCAGAACTTGATCCAGCTTTAGTGGAGTATGAAAATTTAGAAATAAATTTTTGGCAAGATGATGAACTTATAGTAGCCACAAGTGATAAAAAACTCAATGAAAAAGAATTTTATATCGATGAACTTTTAGAACAAAAGTGGATTTTAAGAGAAGTAGGCTCAGGCTTAAGGGATAAATTTTTAAATGAAATTGGTGCAAGCTCAAAAAAGCTTAATATTTTTCTTGAGCTTGATAGAATGGCTGCGATTAAAGAACTTGTTTTACAAAAAAAAGCAATCTCTATTTTTTCCAAAAAAAGCATAGAAAAAGAATTAAAAAATTCAACACTTTATGAAATCAAGTTAAAAAATATCAACCTAAAGCGTAAATTTTATACCTTAAAAAGAAAAAATTATAATTTTAACAGAGCTTTAGAAAAATTTGAAAAAATATTTAAATCATAAGCATAATAACCGATTTATATAGAAAGTTAAGCAATTTTTAGATAAAATCTAAAGCTTATATAAATTTCAAGGATAATCAATGAACGCCAAAACTCAAGAAGCTGAATTAGAAGAATTATTTCAAGAAAATGCAAAAGATTATATCACATATGAAAAATTGGTAAAATATCTTACAAAACAACCAAGTGCATCAACCGCTAAAAAAGTGCAAGCATTAGTGAAAAAACACAAAGTGCAACTTTTTTCAGCAGCTGAAATTGCACAAATGAAAAACATAGAAGATGCAAAAAGACTTCAAGAAGAAAAACAAAAACTCCAAGATACAAGCCTTGAGAACGAATTTGATTTAGCCAATGAAAACGATTTATTAGAATGGAGCAGATCAGACTCTCCTGTTCGTATGTATTTAAGAGAAATGGGACAAATTGCTTTATTAAACAAAGATGAAGAAATTGAAATTTCTAAAAAAATAGAACTTGGTGAAGATATTATCATTGATGCTTTTTGTTCTGTACCTTATTTGATAGATTTTATTTTAGATTATAAAGAACCTTTAATAAACAGAGAAAGAAGAGTAAAAGAATTATTTAAAAGCTTTGACGATGAAGAAAAAAATGATGATAAACTTGATGAACTTGATATAGACGAAGATGAAGAAAACGAAACAGAATTAGAAACAGATGAAGAAAATACTAAAAAAAACAGCAAAAAAGAAGATGAAAGAACTTTAAAAGTTATAGAAAAATTTAAAGCTCTAGAAAAAGCTAAAAAAGATTGGCTAAAAACATCCAAAGACAAGGAAAGTGGAGATGAGCTTTTAGATAAATTAAGCATTGCATTCAAAAAAAATATTTTAAAAGAAAAATTAATGGATCTAGGCCCTACTTCAAAACTTATTAGTGAAATCGTAAAATCAATGGAAACTGCACTAAAAAGTGATGAAGAATTTGACAAAGAACTTAAGCGTTTAGAATACCGCTTACCTATGTTTTCTGATGAACTTAAAAAACGCCATGCAGATATTTTAAAAGATATTACAAAATTGAGCAAAGAAGAAATCACAGAGCGAGCTTTAGAAACAACCATGGTAAGCACTTATATGGAAATTAAAAAACTATTTCAAACTAAAGAAGCTAGTGAAAAAAGCTTTGATCTTGAAAAATCACGTTTAAAAGAAATTTTAGAGCAAATTAAACGCGGTAAAAAAATCTCTGATGAAGCAAAAGGAAGAATGGCAAAATCAAACTTGCGTCTTGTTGTAAGCATAGCTAAACGCTACACAAATCGTGGTCTACCTTTCTTAGATCTTATTCAAGAAGGAAATATAGGTTTAATGAAAGCTGTGGATAAGTTTGAATACAAAAGGGGTTATAAATTTTCCACTTATGCAACTTGGTGGATCAGACAAGCTATTTCAAGGGCTATAGCTGACCAAGCAAGAACCATAAGAATTCCAATCCACATGATAGAAACCATCAATCAAATTAACAAAATTATCCGCGAACATCTGCAAAAAGATGGAAAAGAACCTGATGTCAGTGTTATAGCTAAAGAAGTAGGTTTAAGCGTAGATAAGGTTAAACAAGTCATTAAAATCACAAAAGAACCAATTTCCCTTGAAGCTCCAATAGGAAATGAAGATGATGGTAAATTTGGAGATTTTGTTGAAGATAGAAATTCACTTTCTCCAATGGATCATATCTTAAAGGATGATTTAAAAGAACAAATTGATGAAGTTTTAGATCAATTAAACGATAGGGAAAAAGCGGTAATTCGAATGCGCTTTGGCTTAATGGATGATGAAAGCGATAGAACCTTAGAAGAAATTGGGAAAGAGCTTAATGTCACTCGAGAAAGAGTGAGACAAATAGAAAGCTCAGCTATAAAAAAACTCAAACACCCTAAAGTAGGAAGAAAACTAAAAAATTATATAGAAGGTTGGAAGTAAGAGTCAATCTCTTACTAAAAACCCAAATCTTTTTCTTCTTTTAACTTGCGCACATGTTCAAAAAAAACTAATTTTCCGCTATGTTTTTTTAAATTTTTAAATTCCTTAATATCAAATTCTAAACACAAGATAGAAGAAGTTGGAAAAGAAGCTAAACATAGCGAGCTTAATAACTCTCCAAGCTCCATTAAACCAGGATTATGACCCACTAAAAATACTTCGTTAAACTCATCATCAATATCTTGCAAAATTTTTAGCAAATTTTCAACATTGCAAAGATACAATCTTTCATCAAAACAAATTTTATTTTTATCAAAATTATAAAATTTGGCTATTTTTTTCGCTGTTTTAGCGGTTCTAACAGCAGGACTTGATAACACTAAATCAGGATGAATTTCATGCAAGGCAAGATTTTTAAAAAGTTTTTTTAAATCTTCCTTTCCACTCTTAGTAAGCTTTCTTTCAAAATCATCGATATCTCCTCTCTTACTTGCTTTTGCATGTCTTATAATATAAATTTTTTTCATTTTACCTCTTTTATTTTAGCTAAAATATAACCACATATAAACCCGAAAATATGACCATACCAAGCAACATTTACCCCCATAAGCAATGGCGCAAAACTCATAAGTAAAATTGCCACTATAAGTCCTTTTGTGCTATTTTTATCAAGAACAGCATAAAAACCCATTAAAACACAAATTGCACCACTAGCACCTATGACATTTATATTTTCTCCAAAATATTTAAAATCAAAATACACATAAAAAACACTTAAAAGTGAACATAACAACCCGCCAATAAAATAAATAAAAATAAAACGCAAAGCACCCAAATAAGTTTCTAATATACGCCCAAATTGAAGTAAAACTATCATATTTAATATAAGATGAGTTAAATTTCCATGTAAAAATATTGAACTTAAAAGTTGCCAATAAGCTCCATTAAAAAATAAAATATTCAAACCAAGGATATTGTAATAATCATAAGAAATCAAAAAATAACATAAAATATTTAAAAAAATTAAAAAAATTGTAAGCAAAGTATAAAACCTTTATTTTTTATAATATTGTCTTAAAATTCACATAAAATTCACATAAATTCTTTACAATTTTACTAAAAAATAATTAGGAAAAATATTGAAAATTAAATTTTTAAGTATTATTACTATTTTAAGTTTATCTTTAAACGCTGATATAATAATTTCTGCTGATAATTTGCCAAGTGTTTCTAAAGAATTTTTACAACATAATTTCAAAGCACCTATAGGGATTGTACAAAAAGACAAAAATTCCTATGAAGTCTATCTTAGCGATGGGACAGAACTTGAATTTGACATAGATGGAGCTTGGAAAGAAATTGAAAATAAAGCCTTTCCTTTTGAACTAGATTTTTTACCTCAAAATTTAGCTAATATCATTAAAAACGAATTTCCAAATACAAAAGCTAGAGAAATCGAAAGAAAAATCAACCATTACAAGATTAAATTTGATAACGATGTAAAAATTCTTATAGATTTTAATGGAACTATCTTGCACAAAGAAATTGATGATTAAAATATAATCAAATCTGCATTATATTTTTAACATCATCATGTTCTATCTTTTCTTTTTCAAGCAAAAGCTCTGATAATTTTAAAATTTTATCCTTCATAGAATTTAAAAATTCATCCATTTCTTTTTTTTGTTCATTTAAATTTGACTCTTCTAACATATCAAAACTCAACATATAATCAAGCAATTCTTTAATCTTTAAAAAATCATCTTGCGAGTTGGTATAACTTTCATTGTAAATTAATTTCATAGCTCTAGAACCAGCCAAATAAACTTTTATACGATTAATAAGCTCTGATTTTGATCTTATATTATGCTCATATTCTTTAAAACGATCTTCAATGAGAGTAATTTTTTCAAATCCTATGTCAAAATAATACGCACTCAAAGCTTTTGCAGCTTGATAAGTGGCTTGAATTTTCTTCTCTTCATCATTAAAACTTAAAATCTTTTTCTTGCCTAAAAGAACTTTATTTAATACAGCATAAAAATCACTTTCCTCAACTAAAGCACTATTTCTTCTTAAAGCATTAATTGCCGCTTCATTGACCAAAGTTTCAAGTCCTGCTCCACTAAAACCTACGCTTGCTTTGGCGATTTTATTTAAATTAACATTATTATTTTTATCCTTCATATAAATTTCTAAAATTTTAAGTCTGTCTTTAAAATCAGGTAAAGATAAAAAAATTCTCCTATCAAAACGCCCTGAACGCAATAAAGCAGAATCCATAAGTTCGATTTTATTTGTCGCAGCTATAACTATAACCCCGCTATTGTCCTCAAAACCATCCATTTGGGTTAAAAGTTGATTTAAAGTACTATCTCTTTCAACATTTGACATTTCTCCCCTTGCTTTACCTACAGCATCTATTTCATCGATAAAAACAATACTAGGAGCCATCATTTTAGCTTTTGAAAAAAGCTCTCTAACTCTTTTTGCACCCATACCTACATAAATTTCAACAAAACTTGAACCACTTTGATAAAAAAATGGCACCCCTGCTTCTCCTGCAACTGCTTTTGCTATCAATGTTTTTCCTACACCTGGTGGGCCTACCATTAAAACACCTTTTGGCATTTTTACACCAAATTCTTTATATTTTTTAGGATTTTGTAAAAAATCTACAAGTTCGCTTAGTTCCATTTTAACTTCATCAACACCTGCTACATCATTAAAAGTAATATCTGAAATCACAGGTTTTATATGAGAACTTTCTAAATTAATATTTGAATTTTGAGCTTGAATGTGATTCTTATTTGATATAGGATATTTAGCCAATTCTTTTTTACGGGCAAAATAACCAAGACTTATAAAAAGTGCGATAATAAAAACAAGTAAAATAAAAAACACCCAAAGCGTGTTATCTTTTTTAACCTCTATAGGAACTTTTGCTAAAAGTGTTTTTATATCTATGCCATCTTTTATAATTACGTAATTTTCACCTTCTGCCTTAAGCCAAATTTCGTCTTTATCAATCACAGCTTTTTGGATTAAATTTTGGCTTAATAGACTTTGATAAAGATTTTCATCTATATATTTAGGTTCATTTTTAAAATATAAAATTCCCAAAAGCATACATAAAACCATAAAAGATGCTAAAATTATCTTTTTATTTTTCATTATCTAGCCTTTTAAAATTGCAAAGTTAGACTTTTCTTGCACTTCATATTCAGATATAACAATCCATTCTTTAGCTATATCTTTATCACTTTTAATTTTGATCTTGTTAAAAAACTGATCATAACCCTCAAAAAAACCATCTTTTTGATTTTCTATCAAAACTTCAAGTGAAACTTGATTTTTTTTCCTAAATTCATAATTATTTTTTTCTACTATGGATTTTAAAGTGTTTAGCCTTTCTTTAGCTAAAGTTCCATTTATCACATCCTTCATGGTAGCAGAATGCGTGTTGTTTCTAGGACTAAAAATAAAAGCATGAATATGAGTGAGTGGAAATTCTTTAAATTTTTTCAAAGCTTCTTGCCATAGCTCTTCACTCTCACCTGGATGAGCTACTATAAAATCCGTCCCTAAAGCATATCCTTTGCTTGCTATAGTATTAAAAAGCTTTAAATCATTATCCGTATGCGATCTTCTTCGCATTATACGAAGCATTTTTTCACTTGTATGCTGCAATGCAATATGTAAATGCCTTTCAAGCCAAGTTTCATCTAAAATTTCTAAAAAACTCTCATCAATTTGTGCGGGTTCTAAACTACCTAACCTTATGCGTTTTATACCTGAAATTTGTCCCATTTTCCGCAAAAGCTTGCCTAAACTTGTGCCATTTTTAAGCCCATATGAACCTATATTAGTCCCTGTTAAAACAATTTCACTATAACCATTAGCTCCCAAAATTTCAACCTGTTTTAAAAGAGCTTTTTCATCCACACTTCTTGATTTTCCCCTCACGCTAGGGATAATACAATAAGAACAAGCAAAATCACAACCTTCTTGAATTTTCACAAAAGCTTTGGTATGATTTTCATATTCACAAACTATATCTTTATCAATAAAATTTAAATTTCCAAGTTCATAAAAACTTGTCTTTGCTCCTAAAAATTCATTGATTTTATCTTTATTTGACGCTCCAAGCACTCCAAAAACTTGCTTTTTATCTAAAAGCTCCTTACCTTTGCTTACAGCACCACAACCTGTAAGTATAACTTTAATGCCTTTTTTTTGCATGGTATTTACATAAGACTTTATCCCGCTATCAGCTCCATTTGTAACCGTGCAAGAATTTACAACGATAATTTGTGCCTTATTCTCATCATTTATAATCTCATAATCTTTCACATAACTTTTTAAAAGCTCTGTATCATAAATATTTGTGCGACACCCAAAGGTTTTAAAAAAAACTTTTTCTTTCAATCTTTATTCCTTGCATGAAAATGCATATTTTCATGATGTTGTTCAAAATGATTTTGATTTAAATTTCCCAAATATAAATTTTGCGATGGATAAGCAATTTTTATATCTTTATGCTTATTAAATTCTTTTATAATCTCTTTGCTAATCGTACTTCTTAATACCAAAGCCGCATAAGCATTGGTCATATACCATGCAGAAATTCGCATTCCCCAATGTTCAAAAAACATAAAAAACCTTGGCTCCACTTTAGGATTTTTAATACTATATTCATGTTGTAAACGAGCTATATTTTTTCTAGCAAGCTCAGTATAACCTTTGGCATGGCGTGTAACAATATTTTCCACAATTTCTTGCGCCTTATCAAGATTACTATCAAAAGTAACACTTATATCAATGCCATCAAGCACGGTTTTCATACCATGATGAGTATAATTAGCAAGCAAATTTGTAAAAACATAGTTGTTAGGAATAAATATAATACGTCCGCTGCGACGATGTTTACTATAAGTTTCAAGCGTAAGCTCTTCATAAAGAGTAATGCGTAAAAAAGAAATATCTATAATATCTCCTATATAGGTAGTATCATTTTGAAAAACCTTTACACGATCTCCTACTCTAAAACTTCCACCAAAAATAATCACACACCATCCAAGCATAGACATAAACATATCTTTCATAGCAATAGCTAAGCCTGCAGAAGCAAAACCAAGTATAGTTACAAGATAAGTAATATTTTCTATATAAGCAAAGAGCAAAATAAGAAAAATAATATTTATATTAATAAAATTAATAATCTTCGTAGCGGTATAATATCTTTCACTATCTTTAATATATTTTTTAGCAATAAATTTCAACATAAAAGCTATAGCTATAACAATAACAATAGCAACAAGTATATTTACAGCCCTTAAGCTTTGAATTTTAATCTCAGCACTTACTCGAGAAAGCTCTTCATCAATTTTTTTCTCATAAACAGAATAAGAAACACTAGCAAAATTTAAAGCTTGCTCAAATTCTTCTAATTTTTTATCCGAAGCTTTTAAAGCTTCTATATTCTCAACACTTGGTTTAAGCTCAACCAATTCTTTAAGTTCTGAGTTTTTTTCTCTAATTTTATCTACTAAATTTTTAAAATCATTAAATTTAAATATATATTCTTCCTTTTCTCCTTTTAATTTCTTAATATGAGAAAAAGCTCCTATAATAGCCAAAGGATTAGTAAGCTTAGATAAAGTTTCTATATTATCAGGGGCGCTAAGACTTTGTGCAAAATTTAAATCTTTGTATTCTTTAAGCAAGCTCAATTGCTCTTCTAAATTTGCTATCTTGCGTTTAAGTTCTTCTTGTTGGTGAATATCGGAAGTCTTTTTTAAATTAAGATTTAAAATGATTAATTCATCATTTATATCTTGATATTTTATAAAATTTTCATAACGTATATTCCAAATACTAGCACTGATTACAGTATTTAAAGTATTAATTTTCTCATTTATATTATTAATAATAGTCCGATTTACATCACCAAAAGCAAAAACAACAAAAAAGGTTAAAATAATAATTTTTTTCATTGGAATTCTCTTAAAGTTGCAATTATATCTTCTTTAGAAATATCACCTTTTATCAAACCCTTACCCAAAGGACTAGCAAGGACAAAATTGATTTTTTTATTAGAGCTTTTTTTATCCATGAAAAAAGCTTCATAAAATTCATCTACATTGTTGATTTTATATGATATTGGTAAACTGAATTTAAGTAAAATATCTTTTATTTTTTGACTTTGCATTTTATCCAAAAGCCTTAAATTTAAAGCCAATTGATTTGCCATAACCATACCTATAGCCACCGCTTCTCCGTGTAAATAAAGCTTATAATCTGTAAAATTTTCTATAACATGAGCAAAAGTATGACCATAATTTAAAAGCATTCTAAGCCCTGATTCTTTTTCATCTTGTTCAACAACCCTTGATTTAAGTTCTATGCTTCTTGCTATAATTTGAGTAAAAATTTCATTCTCGCAAGTAGCATTTAAGAAACTTTTTTCATCAATTTTTTCTATAAAATCAAGTATACTATCATCAAACATTGTCGCCATTTTAATAAATTCAGCCATACCTGCAGCAAGTTCCCTAGAACTCAAAGTCTTTAAAAAAGAACTCTCACAATATACAGCTTTAGGTTGATAAAAAGTGCCAATAAGATTTTTACCAAAATTATTATTAACACCTGTTTTTCCACCTACTGCTGCATCAACGCAAGCTAAAAGTGTAGTAGGAATATTTATAAAATCAATACCTCTTTGATAAATACTAGCAGCAAATCCGCCCATATCACTAATCACGCCACCACCAAAACTTATAAGCACGCTTTTTCTATCCAATTTAGAATTAAACATTTG
Organism: Campylobacter sp. BCW_6889; assembly: GCF_001762535.1. NCBI lineage: Bacteria > Pseudomonadati > Campylobacterota > Epsilonproteobacteria > Campylobacterales > Campylobacteraceae > Campylobacter > Campylobacter sp. BCW_6889. The sequence continues at coordinate 56,432 of NZ_MJWZ01000023.1, forward strand.
GTTTAAAATTTCTTCTATGGTGCTTAAATTTTTATATTCTTCACCATCTTTTACAGTAGCAATAAAAATTTCTTTTGCCTTAATTTTAGAAAGTAATGTTTTCAAATGAAGACCTGAAATCTTAGGATTTGAAAGTATAAAAACCTTACTATCAAATTTTAATTCTTCAAGTTCATCAATATAAACCTTATAAGCATTTTCTTTTAACTTAACTTCTACTTGCATTGAACTACTCTTTTTGCGTTTATTCTATCACATTTAATTAATTATTTATTCTACTGGTATGAAAAGTTGGTAATTTTGTCTCATTTTATAATAATGCCTATTTAAATTTGTACTTAAATTTCTGCCAAAATCTCTATTTAGTAATTCTTTTTGAAAACTCACAAATTGTAACAAATCTTCGCGATATTGCAAATTTAAAAGAGGGTTTTCATCATTTTTATTAATAATTTGTATATTTTTATCATAAAGCTTAGATAAACTTCTAAAATACTCCTCCATATCTGTAGTATTTTGAGAATTTGGATTATAATAATATAAAATAACTCCAAAATCAAGCTGTTTACTTAAATCAGTAATGACATTTGCATTATTTTCAAGTTCACTCTCATCGGCACTTAAAATAATCGCTTCTTTAAGCTCATCAAAAGAAGCTTCACCCACCTTCATAATAGGAATTTTTAAATCAAAAAAAGCTTGTTTTTCTTTCTCAAAATTTTTTATATCGGTTACAACTAATCCTATATCATTATTTTGCAACCATGTGGAAATTTGTTTAAAATCCGTGTTGAAATAATCAAAAAAAACACCTTCTTTATTCTCAGAAAGTTTTTTTAATTTTTCATACATTACCCCTAATTTAGGATTGATAACATGTATAAAAAATCTTTTTGCATTGCTTTTTTGAGTTAATTTTAAAGTAGTATCAAGCACTCTTTCTTGCATATTTTGATTCATATTTTTCATATCAATTAAAGCAAAAACATTACTTCCAAAAGGCATAGGAAATTGCCCTGCTTTGCCTCTTATATTATGAAAAATACTTTGTAAAACAACAGGATCTCCAACGATCAAAATGCTATCATTTGGCTCTAAAACAAAAGATGGTTTTACAAAATAAATCTTAGAATTTCTATAAATAAGGACTATGCGCCACCTTTTTTGTTGTATTGAACTTATGTGCCTATAAGCAAAAATAGACCCTGCTGGAATTTTTACTTCCATAATCTCTCCAACCCCAAGCCCTATATACTGAGCTGTTAAAGCAATATCTGGTAAAAAATCCATAAATCTACGACTTAAAGTCATTCTAGCATCAGCTAAATTTGCATGAGTATCATTAACACTTAACCCCCAAAAATCCATTATTTCTATTTCTAAATTTGGATTTAAAGAACGCAAAGCCTCATAACTTTTTTTAGTTTCAAATTCATCTTGCATATAAATAAAAGCCTGTTTAAAATCTTTACTCATAATATTTTCAAGACGCGCTGTGCTTGTAGGATCAAAATAATGCAAGTCAATATACTCACTAGAAATATTTAAGTTATTTTTTTCACTATTTTGACACACTACTGTAAAAAAGTAACCTAAGCCTTTTTCAAAACAAAGCCTTTCTAAGAAATGCTTTGCTAAAATACCGTCTATTATAATTAAAATATTATTCATTTTAAACTCCAAAAAGGAAATTATAACAAATGGAATTTAAATTAAAGCATAAAGATGGAATGGCAAGGGTTTGTGAAATCACTACCGCACACAGCACTTTTTTAACCCCTGTTTTTATGCCTGTTGGCACAGTAGGAGCGGTTAAAAGTCTTGATGCTAATGATATAAAAAACGAGCTTGATGCAAAAATTATTTTAGCAAATACCTACCACATGTACTTGCGTCCAACTTCCAAAGTGGTAAAAGATTTTGGAGGTTTGCATGGTTTTACGAAATTTGATAGAAGTTTTTTAACCGATAGTGGTGGTTTTCAAGCTTTTTCTTTAAGTAAAAATTCCAAACATTTTAATGAAGGCATAGAATTTAAAAGTCACATCGATGGGAGTCGTCATCTTTTTACTCCAAAAAGTGTTTTAGATACTCAATATGATTTTAACTCTGATATTATGATGATTTTAGATGATTTAGTAGCTCTACCCGCAACCAAAGAAAGGGTTAAAATTTCTGTTGATCGTACTATATTTTGGGCAAAAGAGGCTATTGCTTATCATAAAAGTATGCAAAATAAAGGTATAGGTATAGGGCAAAATATTTTTGGTATTATCCAAGGTGGTACAAATTATGAAGAAAGAAAGCGTTGTGCTTTAAGTTTAAACGAAATGCCATTTGATGGTTTAGCTATAGGTGGACTTAGCGTGGGCGAAGAAAACGCCTTGATGTATGAAACAGTACAAAACTTAAACCCTTATCTAGATGAAAATCGTCCAAGATATTTAATGGGTGTAGGAACGCCTGAAGATTTGGTGGAAAATGTTGAGCGAGGAGTAGATATGTTTGACTGTGTGATGCCAACTAGAAATGCAAGAAATGGAACATTTTTCACAAGTTTTGGAAAATTTAATATCAAAAAAGCAGAATTTATCAACGATCATGAAGCCATAGATCCTACTTGCTCATGTTATACTTGTCGTAATTTTTCAAGGGGTTATTTAAACCATCTTTTTAAAGCTAAAGAACTTACTTTTTTTCGTTTGGCAAGTTTACACAATCTACATTATTATCTTGAACTTGCAAGAAAGATGCGTGAGGCAATTTTAAACAATTCTTTTACGCAATTTAAAAGAAATTTTTATCACTTAAGAGGCAAATAAAATGCTAGAGCTACACGAAAATCTAAAAAAAATCCTGCAAGCAAAGAATTTAGAAACTTTCTATAGCGAAATTTATGGACAAAAAATTTTTGTTTACGTGGGATTAAATTTGGAAACTTGGCTTTTTAATGATGAAAAAATTTATAAACTTCAAAATGAAGAATTTAAGCTTTCTAGCATAGAAGAATTTTCAAATTTTATTAAATCCATTTTAGAAGATTTTAAAGTACAAAATACTCATTTTCAAAACCTTTTAGAACACAAAGAAGGTATTATCTTAAAAGGTGGTTTTGTTAAAAATTTTTACAAAAAATCCTTTGTGTTAAGACAAAAAATCAACAAAAATCTAAAGCAAATTAATCTTCTAAGTGAAGCTTTCAGTCTTTTGCTTAGTGAACAAGCACAATACAAAAAACATTTAAAAATTTTAAATTTATCCATCGGCATCTTAAGCAAAAACACCAAAGAACATCTAGCAAGAGTTGATACTCTTTATGCATTAACAAGTGCAATTAAAAATGAAAAAATGAATAAAAGTATTTATCTTTTAAGTATACTTTCTTCTATTTTCTTGCCTTTAAATTTGATCGTAGGATTTTTTGGAATGAATACTAATAATCTTTTTTTTAAAGATAGCCCTTATGGTACACTTTATATTTTTTCTTTGATTTGCTGTATTTTGATTGTGGGTTTTATATTTTATCATTCAAAAAAGACTAAAGAATTTGATTTAGATGAAGGTAAAAAAGCCAAAAAACAAACAAAATAAGCAAAATTTTGCTTATTTTAAGAATATTTATATATAATTTTAACTTATTTTTGCGCTCATAGCTCAGCTGGATAGAGCATTTGATTGCGGTTCAAAAGGCCAGAGGTTCGAATCCTCTTGAGCGCACCATATTATTTATCTTCTTTAATTTTTCTTTTAGCTAATCCCATATGCTCGTAAGCATCAATTTCTTTTTTGTAAGATCCAGAAATTTTCTTAAGTTCTTTATTTAAGTAACTGACTGTTTGTGCACTTGCATTAATATTTGCAGCCAAAGCAGAAACAAATTCTAGTTTCTTTTTTGTTGCTTCATCTAATTCTTTAGAAGTTTTTGAACCAAGTTTATGTGTCTGCACATAAAGTTTGGCAAGTTCTTTTAATTCAACATCTGTTAGCTTAACATCGGAAGCAGCAATTATCATTTTATCTAAGTCTGTATCAAATTTTTTAGTCTTTTCAGCTACATGCTGCTTTTGGCTAGTTTTTTGCTTTTTAACTGTTTTTTTGCCATCACTTGTAATAAGATAAGCAATTATGCCTAAAAACAATAAAAGCGCTAAAGCAGCACAAAAAATAACCAAAAAAATATGGCTCATTTAAAGTTTGCCCACAAAATTTCGATTCCTTCTTGCAAAAAGAGCTAAAACCACCATCAACGCAAATCCCCAATAAACATAATTAGGAATTTGAGCCGCTTCGCCTGCAGCGTAAGAATGAAGTCCTGTTAAAAAGTAATTTACTCCAAAATAAGTCATAATAATAACCCAATAAGCAAACATACTCCATAAAGCAAACACAAATTGATTACAATATTTTGGAATCATTCTAAGATGCAAAATTGCTGCATAAACCAAAATGCTAACCAAAGCCCAAGTTTCCTTAGAATCCCAACTCCAATATCTCCCCCAACTTTCATTTGCCCAAATTGCACCTAAAAAATTTCCTACAGTAAGCAAACAAAGTCCAAAAATCATTGCCATTTCATTAATTCTTGTAGCCTCTGTAATATTTCTCAAAATATTAAGATTATATTTTCCATCTTTCTTAAGAAAACACATTAAGAACAGTGTAAAGATACCAAGTAAGGCACAAAGTCCTAAAAATCCATAACTAGCAGTAATAACAGATACATGAATACTAAGCCAATAAGAATTGAGCACAGGAACAAGATTTGTAATTTGCGGATTCATTTCGCTTAAATGTGCAACCATTAATACAACACCGGATAAAATAGAAGTTAATGACAAGGCTATAGGACTTTTTCTAGAGAAAAATATACCCGACAAAGACAATGCCCAAGCTATATACACCATACTTTCATAGCCATTACTCCATGGAGCATGACCTGATAAATAAGCACGAAGTCCAAGACCTAATGTATGAATTACAAAAGCTAAAACATTTAAAACATATACCACTTTAAATATAAAAGAGATTTTTAAATTCGGTATGACCATTTTAGAAAAAACAAGAATCAAAAGTAAAAAACCCGCAATTAAATATACAGGAGCGAGTTTAACGAAAATTTCAGCCTTATTAGAAAAAATTTCCATTTCAACCTTGGTTTTACTAGGCATGACTTTATATCCTATTTTTTCTTGATATTCTTTGATAAATTTCAAGCCTTCATCAGCTCTAGTCCAATTGCCATCTTTAAAAGCATTTTCCACGGCACTAAAATAATTCTGTATTAAAGCCCAAACAATATGCCCTTCATCCCCCTTAAGAGTAGTTACAGCAGAAAAAGGTGCAAGCCAAACATTATTTGGATTATTTTGAACAGGAATAAATTTAAATAATTCACCACTAAAAACTAAATTTACAACATTAGCTCTTTCATCTAGTTTTATAATTTCCTTATCAAAAACTCCTCTTGCATTTGGGTTTTTACGATTTGCATTTTCAACATATTTTTGAAGTTTATAGCGATTATTCTCATCAAAGAAATCTTTATAAGAAATATATTTAGCGCTAGGAATTTCTAAAATATTTGCAATAGCATCACGAACTGCTTGATTTTGTGGCATTAAAATAAAAGGTTCCATTTGCCATTTATTTACATCAACAAGCATGGAAAGCATAACAGCGTTAGAATTTTGACCCTTATAGCTATCGCTTTGATGAATTTTTTCTAAAATTTCTCTTGATAGCGTATCAAAAGGCACCATTCTTCCATCTGCTGATTTTTGAACTATTAAAGTAGCAAGAGCTTTAGCATGATTAGTATTTACCACAGGTAAGGTTGAATTTAAATCTTGAGCAAAAGTCTTTTCAGAACCAAAAGATAGCAATAAAATAAAAATAATCACACTTGTATGTTTTAAAGTGTCTTTATTGATTAATCTTGCCAAAGTTCTAAATCTAGAATGAGGATTTAAAAAATTCATAAACATTCCAAGACAAAGCAAAAAATAACCTATATAAGTTGGTATTTTGCCTGGATCTTTATTTACAGATAAAACAGTCCCTTTTTCATCTTGATCATAAGAACTTTGATAAAATCTATAGCCATCATAATCTAAAACATTATTCATAAAAATTCTATAATTAAAATTTTCATTATTATTTTTTACGGTAATTTCACTTGCATAAGAAGCCGGAGACATAGAACCTGGATAACGATCTAATACAAAATCTCTTAAATAAATATCAAAAGGCAATTGTTCATAAGAAAGTGCCCAAGAAATAAAGAATTTTTGACCTGCAAGTTCTATCATAATAGGTTTATTATATTCAAAAATATAAAATTCTTTACTTTCATTTTTATAGCTTAATTCTAATTTTAAAGCATTAGAGCCAGTTAATTCTAAGTTTTTATTCTCATTGCTTAAAGCAAAATCTTTAAAATGTAATAATAAAGAATTTTTCCAATTTTGAGGCTCGCCAAAAGTAGAAATCAACATAGTTCTACCCACTTCTAACCAAGCAGATTTAAACCATAACCAAAAACTTTCATCTTGAGGTCTATTGGAGCCTTCTAAAGCTTCTTGCGCATGCAAAGAAGCAGCTTTAACTACAAAACTAATATCATTAATTTCATAAAGCCTTCTTTCCTTAGCATTTGCCTTTTCTCCAATTTTAAGGTCTAAATTTTGTCCATCTAACATACTTAGAAAATGTAAGTTTTCACTTGAACTTAAAGTTAAATTTTCGTCAATTTTTACAAAAGGTGCTTTAACATTATCATTCATAAAAGCAAAGTTAACCCCTTCTATATTCTTAACTTCACCTTTTTCAAATTTAACATCAACACCTTGAGATCCTTTTTGAGAAAGCATTAAAACCAATAAAGGATCAGAATTATTATTTTCTTTATAAGTATAATGAGCATTTAAGATTAAATCTTTATATTTTAATACAGCTTGATCATCACCTAAATTAAGTTTTAGTTTAAAAGAATTAGCAAAAGGCAAATTTCCTATATAACGATCATTAACCGCACTATAGCGTTCTCCATCTTTTATAGCAGAAATGCGCAAAGAAGTCTTAGAACTTTCTATAAGTGAATTTTGAGTATGCTCTCTAATAGGTAAAATACCTTCAAAACCAGCATATCTTGTCATTGCCGAACCCACTAAAATAAATAAAAAAGAAATATGAAAAATCATTAAAGGCAATTTTTTAAGCCCAAACATTTTATAACGAAACATCCCGCATAGTAAATTAATACCAAGTAAAAGTTGTATATATTCAAACCAAAAAGTATCATAAACCATTGCCCAAGCCGTAGGAGTTCCATAAGCACTTTCAATAAAAGTTGCCAAAGCACAAAAAAGCGCAAAAAGCAAAAACAATACAACCGAAACTTTTAAATCCCCTATGCTTTTTATTATATTTTTCATTCTTTTTCCTTTAAATTTTAAAGCCCTAAATATTTCTTTCTAATCTCATCATCACCTATTAAATTTTTAGCCTCGTTTTCCATTACAATGCGACCATTTTCCAAAACATAAGCGTAATCACTTATTTTTAATGCAGAATAAGCATTTTGCTCTACCAAAAGAATAGTTATACCCTCTTCTTTTAAACGCACAATAATATCAAAAACTTCACCCACAATCTTTGGAGCAAGTCCCAAAGAAGGCTCATCCAACATCAAAAGTTTTGGTTCACTCATTAAAGCCCTTGAAATCGCAAGCATTTGCGCTTCCCCTCCACTCAATGTTCCAGCTAAAGCATGCTTTTTGCTTGCAAGTCTTGGAAAAAGTTTATACATTTGCTCTCTTAAATGCTCATAATTTTCAGCATTATTAAAAGCACCTATTTTTAAATTTTCCTCTACGCTTAAATTGATAAAAACACGTCTTCCTTCAGGAACTAAAGCTATACCTTTTTGAACTAAAGTATGAGTTAAATGCCTTTTAGTATCATAACCTAAGAAATTAACCCCACCAGTTCTTTTAACTGAGTTTAAAAGCGCATTTAAAGTTGAAGTTTTACCTGCTCCATTTGAACCTATAAGAGAAACAATATGACCTGTTTCCACTTTAAAATCAATCCCTTTAACAGCTTCAATTAATCCATAATAAACATGCAAATCTTTAACTATTAGCATCAAAATCCCCTAAATACGCAGCAATTACTTCTTTATGATTTACAGCATCGCAAAGTTTACCTTCAAAAATTGTTTTTCCATAATCAAGCACCAATACGCGATCACACAATTTATTTACAAATTTCATGTCATGCTCTATAAGCAAAACGCTAATTTTATAATCTTTTCGTAATTTAAAAATGAGCTCAGCAAGTTCATCGCTCTCGGAGCTATTCATCCCAGCGGCTGGCTCATCAAGCAATAACAATCTTGGCTGAGTAGCCATTGCTCTTGCAATCTCAACTTTTCTTTGTTGCCCATAACTTAAGCTAGTAGCCTTTTCATGAGCAAATTCTGCAATACCAAGTTCTTCTAATATTGCATAAGCCTTCTCTTTAAATACTTGTTCTATTTTTCCAAAACGCCCTAAATGCAAAAAGGCTTCAAAAATATTATATTTCATTTGTTTATTAAAACCAATAAGAACATTTTCAAGCACATTCATACTTGAAAAAAGTCTAATATTTTGAAATGTTCTAGCTATTCCTAAATGCACAATCTTATGAGGTTTTAAGTGATCAATTCTTTCTCCTAGAAATTCAACCGAACCTGAAGTAGGTTTATAGTTACCCGTGATAATATTAAAAAGAGTTGTTTTACCAGCCCCATTAGGTCCAATTAAAGCAAAAATTTCACCCTCATTGATTTTAAAAGAAGTTTTATTAATAGCCTTAACACTACCAAAACTTTTTGAAATTTGTTTTAATTCCAAAATCATTTTTCACTCCTTTTAAAACGCTTTTTAATCCCTCTAATCACATCACTCAACTCGTAATAACCCATTATGCCTTTTCTTGCAAAAAGCATTACTAAAATCAGAACAATAGAAAAAACAACCATTCTAAGTCCTGGTGTTGATTGGATATCAAGATTTAAAGAATCTATTTTTATATTTAACTCATCTAAAAATCTAAGCCACTCGCTTCCACCAATAACCAATATCGCACCTATGATAGCACCTGTAGTAGAACCAAGTCCACCCAAAACAATAATAATCAAAAGTTGGAAAGTAAGTAAAAAATCAAATTGAGTTGGAGATACGGTAGTCAACAGACAAGCTAAAAGTCCACCACCTACGCCTTCTAAAAATGCTGAAGTGCCAAAAGCTAAAGTTTTTATCCAAAAAGTATTTATTCCCATAGCACTTGCAGCATCTTCATCATCTCTTATAGCCTTCATTGCACGACCATATTTAGAATAAACTATATTTAAAATTAAAATAACCGCTACAATAGCAATACCACCTGTCCAATAGATCGTGGAAAATTGTGGAATATCTACCAGTCCTCTTGAGCCATTAGTAATAGAAGGAAAATTAATAGCAGCTATTTTAATAATTATTCCAAAGCCTAAAGTTACAATAGCTAAATAATCCCCTCTCACGCGAAATACAGCAAAAGCTAAAATCAGGGCAAGCAAAGATGAACAAATTCCAGCTACAATTAAAGCTAGAATAAAGGAATTTGAATGGATAGCTAAAATAAAAGAACTAGGACCATCTAAAAAAAACTGATCATTTTTTGCATCAGCACTTAAAAGAACTAAAGCAGCTGCATAAGCTCCAATTGCAACAAATCCATTGGGTTCTAGTGAAAATTGTCCAGTTACACCATTAATAAGGTTATAACTCACAGCCAAAATAATAAAAATAGCAATTTGATTAACAATATTTAATCCATAGTCCCCAAAAATATAAGGAGAAATGAAAATAAAAATAATTGAAGCAATTAAAAAGATTAAATGTGAAACCTTAATTTTAACCATCATTAAAACCTACTCTTTTCAAAATTTATACCTAAAATTCCCGTAGGCCTAAATAACAATATAAACACCAAAAAAATAAAAGCAAATGCATCTTTAAAGCCTGATAAATCTGGGAAAAAAGCCACAACAACAACTTCAGTAAATCCTATAATAAGTCCACCCAAAACTGCACCTACTACAGAACCTATACCTCCTAAAACGGCAGCAGCAAAAGCTTTCAAACCTATTAAAGTTCCCATAGTAGGTTCAACAGAGTAATAATTTGCAGCCCAAAAAACACCTCCAACTGCTGCCAAAGCTGAACCTAGGGCAAAAACTATAGCAATAATACGATTTGCATCTATACCCATTAAATTTACTGTTTGTATATCAAATGCTAAAGCACGAATAGCTATACCATATTTGCTTTTATACAAAATCCATAACACTGCTATTAAAATAACAAATGTAAGAGCAGGAACCATTAAAGAACCATAAGTTGTTATCACTCCACCAAAATTAACACTTTCCTCAAAATAACTTGGCGGTGTAAAAGTTCTAGGTGTTGAAGTAAAAAGCATATTAAAAAGATTTTGCAAGAAAAAACTAATACCAATTGCTGTAATCAACAATGAAATTCTAGGAGCCTGTCTTAAAGGTTTATAAGCAATTCTATCTGTAGCCATTCCAACACAGGCAGCAAAAATCATTGCTAAAGATAAAGCTCCTAGAAAAGGAACATTTAGGTTAGTCATGCAAAAAAGAGCTGCATAAGCACCAACCATCATAATATCGCCGTGAGCAAAATTAATAAGTCTTAACACACCATAAACCATAGTATAGCCAACAGCAATAAGAGCATACATACTACCCAAACTAAGCCCATTAACAAGTTGTTGTAAAAATAAAGTAGAATCCATAATCTTTCTATTTTTCCTTTAAGGATTGATAATATCTTTATAATTTTGCTTTTGATTTTTAATTTCTTTAACCACTACAGAACGAGTTGCATTTCCTGTTTGATCAATGCTAATAACACCAGAAACACCTTGATAATTTTTAGTTTGGTGAATTTTTTCATTGACGCACTTACTAGTAAGATTATCAACGCAAGCATTCATAGCATTTAGCATTACAAAATACGCATCAGCACCCATAGCCGAAAAATTTGGAACTTCTTTTGTTCCTTTAGCCTTTTCATAAACACTGATAAATTCTTTGCTTAATTTTGTAGTTGGATTATTAGCATCAAAACTATCTGTGAAAATATAACCCTCGCTTGCATCTCCAGCTAAACTAATAAAAGTTTGATCAGCAACTCCATCTGCAGAGCCCATAGGAATATTTAAACCTGCGAGTTTTGATTGTCTTGCAAATAAAGAAGCTTCACTATAATAAAGCGGTAAAAAAATAAATTCTGGATTTAAACTTTTAACTTGAGCTACAATAGCTCTAAAATCTTTATCACCTGAATTAACTCTTAAAATTCTAAGAATTTGACCGCCATTAGACTTGTACTGTTTTTCAAAAGCTTTTGCTAAACCTAAGGAATAGTCAGTGCTTTGATCTACTACAATAACAGCACTTTTGTAATTAAGTTTTGAAAAAACATATTTTGCTAAAGATGAACCTTGAAAACTGTCCATAAAACATACTCGAGAAGAATATATTTTTTTATCAAGCAATCTATCACCAGTTGCAGCAGGAGCGATCAATGGAATTTTATTATCTTCTGCTACGCGCATAACTTGCAATGTATTAGCAGTAACCATTTCCCCTATAAGACCTATAACTTTATCTTGAGAAATTAAACGATTTGCTCCACTCGAAGATTCTAATTTATCACCCTTAGTATCAATAATAGCAAGAGAAACCTTATTTCCATTACTTAAAGTTGATTGCATTGAATTTGCAAGTTTAATCCCTTCTAGTGCACTTTGTCCATATGCTGCAGTAGCTCCGCTAAGCGGTAAAACAACTCCTATTTTGACTTCCGCAGCACTTAAACTTAAACTTAGAATACTTGCTAAAATTAAACTTTTTTTCATTCTCTACCTTTATTTTAATAATTATGGATTTATAATTGTTTTATAATTTTGTTTTTGATTTTGAATTTCTTTAATCACAACAGAACGAATAGCATTACCGCTTTCATCTATGCTAATCACACCACCAACAGCTTGAAAATCTTTAGTTTGATGAATTTTGCTATTAATACATTCACTGCTAAGATTATCAACGCAAGCATTCATAGCATTCAACATTACAAAATACGCATCAGCACCCATAGCCGAAAATGCTGGAAGTTCTTTTGTTCCTTTAACTTTCTCATAAGCTGCAACAAAATCTTTTCCTAATTGTGTAGATGGATTGTTATAATCAAAACTATCAGTGAAAATTACTCCATTAACAGCACTTCCGCCAAGATCTATAAAAGTTTGATTATTAACACCATCTCCTGCTGCTAAAAGTTTATCAAAACCAATTTGTCTTGCTTGTCTCGCAATTAAAGCAGCTTCAGGATGATAAATAGGCATATAAACAAAATCAGGCTTTAAACTCTTAAGTTGAGAAACCACAGCTCTAAAATCTTTATCTCCTGAATTAATAACAAGTTTTTTTATAATTTTCCCACCATTATTCTTAAAAGAATTTTCAAAAGCTCTTGCCAAACCTAAAGAATAAACATTGCTTTGATCTATGATGATAACGGCATTTTTAAGCCCTAAATCCTTAGATACATAAGTAGCAAATTTATCTCCTTGAAAACTGTCTTTAAAACAAACTCTACTTGCATATTTCTTTTTATCTAGCAATTTATCTCCAGATGCCACTGGAGCTATTAGAGGAATTTTTTTCTCTTCTGCTATAGAAATAGCTTGAATGGTATTTGGAGTTGTAGCTTCACCAATAATCCCAAGGACTTTATCTGTTGCTATTAAACGATTAACTCCGTTTGAAGTTTCAAGTTTATCTCCTTTTGTATCTATTGTGATAAGTTTAATAACATCTCCATTTGAAAGTTTTGGTTGTAGCTTATTAGCCAGTTCAATTCCGTTAAAAACATCTTGCCCATAAGCTGCCACAGTTCCAGTTAAAGGTAAAACTACTCCTATATTAATATCCTTAGCATATAAGCAATTTACCATAGTTAAAACACTTAAAGTTAAAGTTAGTTTTTTCATAGCATTCCTTTTAATTATAGTTTTTACATTTTATTTTAGAAATATATTATGTTTTGTTTTTTGCGCAGGTTCTTCTTCAAGAAGGTCTTTTACTTGCAAATCAAGAGCAAAATTTCCACCTTTAATATAAGCAATAATATTATCTATATCCTCGTGGCTTAAATTTCTAGCATAAAAAGCCATTTGAGAAGCTGTTGTAGAGCTACTACTATCAAGAGTATAACCTATCAAAGCTCCTTTAATATCCTCAGGAGACATATCTTTTAAAATTCTAGATCCTATAACACTCTTTTCAGCATTATCTCCATGGCAAGTATTGCATTTATTTTGAAAATACAAAGCCTTCGCTTTTTCCATATCATATTGCTTATTTGCATCAAAGGTATAAGTAAAAAATGATTTCAAGTTAATACCAAAAAGCGCAACAACAAATATTGAACTAATAAACAACCATCGTATAATCATGATTTTCCTTATTTTATTGTAATTTCCGTTTGTGTTTTATTTTGATATCTATGTGTTTTTTTATTGTATTTTTTTTCTTTTTTAATATCATAGCGATAACGAACAGTCCCTGAAACTTCTATATCTTTAAAGACTTCATCTAACGGAGCTGCAAAAACAAAATGATTTAAAATCATACCAATTAAAAATATTTTTTTCATTTTTATTCTTTAAACACAAAAAACGATTATATCAAAAAAAGATAATCCTTGTTAATGACCACCTTTATGTAAAAAATAAAGTCCTACACAAAGAGCTAAAATCGATCCAGCAAGAAAAGCCATATCCACAGGAGTAGCAAATTTCATCTGCAAAACCCTTTGAAAGAAATTTACCACTAAGACCATAATGATAACTTTTGCAAGCTTGTCTTTTAATTGATCTAAGCTATGCACCTCTAAAACCTTGCTTTGTTTTGTTTGTTTAAATTCTTCTATTTCGCTGATAAAAAGCTCATAAACTCCAAAAGAAAAAATAAACAAAACTAAAGCCATAAGATAAAGATCAACAGCTCCTATAATTAAAGCCACCACATCCTCATGCAAATCCACATTAGAACCTGCATCAAAAAAATAATTATAAGTATAAAATATAACTTTTAAAACATCATAACTTGCAATAAAAAACAATACAAAAGCTCCAATTAAACCAAAAATTACGGGTAAAATTGTAACAATACGACTTCTAACAAGTAAAGATTCAAATATTTTCTCTAACATTTTTTTCCTTATTTATTTTTTAATTCTAACCATTTTTGCGCAATACGCACAGCATTTGTTGCAGCACCTACACGAATTTGATCTGCCACACACCAAAGATGGAGTATTTTTTTATCATACACATCAGCGCGAATTCTTCCTACATAAGTTTCATTAGTATCACTTGTCATTAAAGGCATAGGGTATTTTTTATTTTTAGGATCATCTATGACAACAACACTTGGTGCTTTTTCTAAAATTTCTTTAGCTTTTTTTACATCTATTTCTTTTTCAAAATGCATAGTAATGGCTTCGCTATGACTTCTTAAAACAGGTACTCTTACACAAGTTGCTGAAACTTCTAAATTTTTATGTAAAATTTTTTGAGTTTCATTGACCATTTTAAGTTCTTCTTTGGTGTAATCATTATCCATAAAAACATCAATTTGTGGAATAAGATTAAGTGCTAAAGTATAAGGAAAAGTTTGAGATTTAAACTCATCAAGTTTAAAAGCAAAAAAACTTTGCATGGCTTCGACCAATTCTTGCATTCCTTCTTTTCCTGCTCCACTTGCAGCCTGATAGGTACTTACATCAACACGCTTTAAATTAAATGCATCATTTAAAGGTTTTAAAACTTGCACCATTTGTATGGTAGAACAATTTGGATTAGCAATAATCCCTGTTTTTTTCCAATCTTTAATATCCTCAGGATTGCATTCAGGAACCACCAAAGGAACATCTTTTTCCATTCTAAAATGACTTGTATTATCAATAACAACAGCACCAGATTCTGCTGCAAATTTAGCATATTTTTCACTCACACTTCCACCTGCGCTAAAAAAAGCAATATCAATAGGATTTTCTTTAAATACATTTTCAGTAAGTTCTTTGACTTTATAAGCTTTGCCTTTAAATTCTACTTCACTACCTACACTTTTTGCACTTGCTAAAGGTAAAATACTTTCCACTGGGAAATCAAGTTCATCTAAAACATTTAAAAGCTCTTCCCCAACCGCACCAGTAGCACCCACAATGGCTATTTTTTGTTTTTTTGACATTACTTATCCTTTATTTGATATTTTTTAATTTTTTCATTTAAAATTTTTATATCCATACCTAAAATTTGAGAAGCTTGATCCTTGTCATAATCTACACTTAAAAGAACTTCACAAATCAATTCTTTTTCTAAATTCTTTACATCTTTTTTTATACTTCTAGCTTCTAAGAACAAATCTTCACTTGAAATTTCATCATTTTCACTTAAAATACAAGCTCTTTGTACAACAGATATTAATTCTCTAATATTACCAGGAAAATCATATTCAAGTAAAGCATTTTTAGCTTCTTGGCTGAGCTGTTTTTCCTTAAAATCATATTCTTTACAAGTATCTTCTAAAACCTTTTGAGCTATACCCAAAACTTCTTCTTTACGCTCTCTTAAAGGCGGAATATTAATAGGAACAGTGTTTAAACGATAATATAAATCTGAACGAAATTCGCCATTTTTTATTTTTTCATCTAAATTTGCATTAGTTGCACTGATAATTCTTACATCTATTTTGATGTTTTTCGTACTTCCAAGTCGTGTGATTTCTTTTTCTTGCAAAGCTCTTAAAAGTTTGGCTTGAATTTCATAAGGCATTTCGCCAATTTCATCTAAAAACAAAGTACCCTCATTAGCCATTTCAAAAAGCCCTATTTTAGTTGCATTGGCATCAGTAAAAGCACCTTTTTCAAAACCAAAAAGCTCACTTTCAATCAAATTTGCAGGAATGGCTGCCATATTAATAGCAACAAAAGGCTTATTAGAGCGTTTAGAATGAGTGTGAATATAACGAGAAAATACCTCTTTTCCTACTCCACTCTCTCCAAAAAACATTACAGAGGCATCAGTTTTAGCCGCTTTTTGACTTAAATTTAATGTTTTTTCTAAATTAGGAGAAGTTGAAAAAAAATCTTTATTTTCTTCTTTTTTTTCATTTTTTTTGCTTTTTTTATCGGCTGTTTTTTCTCTTATGATTTTAGCACGCTTAATAGCCTCGACTAAAGTATCAACATCAAAAGGCTTGGTTAGAAAATCTTTTACTCCCAAACGAACCGCTTCTATAGCACGGTTTAAAGTAGCATTTCCTGTCATAATAATAAAATCATATTTATTTTCACAGGCTTTAACAAATTCTATGCCATCAATTCCTGGCATATTAATATCTGTAATAATCAAATCTGTATTCTCATCTATTTTTTTTAAAGCCTCAGTGGCAGATTTATAAGATTTAATATTAAATTCTTCATACTCTGCTAATGCAATTTCTAAGGATTTACGCATATTAATATCATCTTCTACTATGACTAAATTCATCCTAAACCTTTTAAAAAATTTCTGCTATAGTATCCAATTTGCGCTTAATTTTGAATTTACTTTTTTTTAAGATAATAAATTATCGCATTTTGTTCGCCAAATTCCACGGTAAAACGCAAGGGTAAAATTTTAACATAGGTTTCACTTTGAGCACGTAATAAGTCAGTATTAACAATATCCTTAACACTGATTTTAGCTCCTATAAAGCAATCACTTAACTCATCTTTATGAGAATTTAAAAAATTAAATTTAATTGTTTTTGGCATATTATCATCAATCAATCCTAAAGAAGTTCGAGGTAAAACTTTTAAATCTTGATCACTATAAGAAATTTCACATACCCATTGTTCTTCAACATTTTCACTTTGCGTCATTGCTAAGGATAAATTTCGATTTTGATGAAAGAGAATGAAATTTTTACTAGAAAGCTCTGCCCAAAAAATAAATTCATCTTGGGCAAAAAGCTTAAAGCTAAGAAAGATTAATAAGCAAACAATTCTTTCCACTTGTCTGCATCGATTTTAAGTTCTAAGTTTACTCTATAAAGCCCTTGATTAAAATTCTCATCAATAATACTTGCATTTTTAATCAAACCATTTACTTGCGCAGTAATAGTTGAACTTCTAAGCATTGCATCTTTTACAGTATCCTTACCATTCACTTTCACACCATAAAGCTTACTTGCAAGCTGTCTGTAAGCATCTGTAATCGCTGCTCTTTTTGCTAAAGCTAGGGCTTGAGCAGTAGAAACTGTATTCATCGGAGCAATCCCTTCACCAACTGCTGTAAAACTAAGTTCCGTTTCGCTAGCATCTGGAGCCAACATTTTTTCTTCTCTGATAATATCACGCACATCATCTTTATCGACTTTTTGCACGATAACATCTTGAGATGGAGCAGTGCTATTTGCACTTGAATTTTTAGTTGCACTGTTTGCACTTGGTACACAACCAGCGAAAATTCCTGCTATTGCTAGCATAAAATAAATTTTTTTCATTTTTACACCTTCAAAATATTGTAATTAGTAAAATAAAAAGCAATAAGCGTTCCAACTTTAAACTTATTACAAATCTAAACCAAAGTTTTCATCGCTTAACTCATCCTCATCATTTTCCTCTTTAGGACACTTAGCGATGCTAACCACCTCGTCATTTTCCACGTTAACAACGATGACGCCACTTGTGTTACGCCCTGCTTTTCTAATACTTTGCATATCAACACGTATCATCTTGCCTGAACTTGTAAGAGCCATCAAATCCATAGTTTCATCTACTATAACTACGCTAATAAGATCTTTAGTTTTTTCTGTAAGTTTCATGCAAATTACACCCTTACCACCTCTGCTTTGTAATCTATATTCTCCAGCATTGGTGCGTTTTCCTATACCTTTTGCGCTTATGCTTAAAATTTCTTGCTCATCATTTTCTACAACAACTGCACCTACTAATTCGTCATTTTTCTCTTTAAACTTAATAGCCGTCACCCCACGACTTACACGGCCGATTTCACGCACTTTGGCAAGTGGGAATTTGATACACATACCTTTTTTGGTTACTGCAAAGAGCATTTTACCTTGTGTGTTTATACTTTCTTCATTTTCAAAATTTTCATCATCTAAATTTTCAATTTCTTGATTTTCTAAATTTTCTTCACCACCACTGGTAAAAATTTCATTTTCATCTCTTTGAACAATAATAGCAGTTACCAACTCATCATTTTCATCCAAGTTGATCGCTCTAACTCCTACACTTCTGATATTTTGATATTCACTCAAATTTGTACGCTTTACAATACCATTTTTAGTAAAGAAACATAAAGATTTACTCTCATCAAAATCCGTGGTTGGAATAATAGCCATGATTTTTTCTTCAGCTTGTAAATTGATAAGATTTACCACTGCTTTTCCTTTAGCCGTTCTTGAGCCTTCAGGAATTTTATAAACTTTAAGCCAATAAAGCTGTCCACGATCTGTTACAAACATAAGCGTATCATGTGTATTTGCCGTAAAGAAACTTTCTATAAAATCATCATCATAAGTCGTAACGGCTAATTTTCCTTTTCCGCCTCGTTTTTGCTTTTCATATTGTTTACTAGGCACACGCTTAATATAACCGCGATGCGTAATAGTTACAACCATATTTTCATTAGGAATCAAATCTTCAATATCAATATCATCATAATCATCTTCAATTTGAGTAATACGTGGCACATCAAATTTACTTCTAATTTCTTTTAATTCATCGCGAATTAAATTTTCAAGCAAGGTTTCACTTTTTAAAATTTCTTCAAGTCTTGCAATTTCTTTCATTAATTCTGCAAGTTCATTTTCGATTTTTTCTCTTTCAAGTCCTGTTAAACGACCCAGTTTCATATCTAAAATAGCATTGGCTTGAAGCTCACTAAGACCAAATTTAGCTACCAAAGAATCTCTTGCGGTATTATTATCAGAACTGTTTTTAATTAAAGCAATCACTTCATCTATATTATCAAGTGCAATTTTAAGACCTTCTAAAATATGAGCTCTTGCTCTTGCCTTTTGAAGTTCAAAAATCGTTCTTCTAATAATAACTGTTTTTCTATGGGTTAAGAAAAGATTTAAAAGTTCTAACAAAGAGAAAATTTTAGGTTCTTTATTGTGAATTGCCAACATAATCACACCAAAAGTACTTTCCATAGTGGTAGATTTAAATAGATTATTTAAAACAATTTCACTCATAGCCTCACGTTTAAGCTCTATAACAACGCGGATTCCTTCTTTATTACTCTCATCTCTTACTTCAGATATTCCTTCAATTTGCTTTTCTTTAACAAGCTCTGCAATCTGCTCTATAAGTCTAGCTTTATTGGTTTGATAAGGAAGCTCATCTATAACAATAACATCTTTATTTGTCTTTTTTTCAATATGAGTTTTAGCGCGCACTTTCACGCGACCACGCCCTGTGCGATAAGCTTCTATAATACCTTTTTTACCATAAATTATTCCACCTGTTGGAAAATCTGGACCTTTGATAAACTGCATAATCTCTTCTAAGCTTGCATCTTTATTATCAAGCAAATATAAAATTCCATCTATCAACTCATTTAAACTATGAGGTGGGATGTTTGTCGCCATACCTACAGCTATACCACTTGAACCATTTAGTAATAAATTTGGAACCCTAGAAGGTAAAACATCAGGTTCACTTTCTGAACCATCATAATTTGGAACAAAATCGACCGTATCTTTATCTATATCTTTTAAAAGTTCATGAGAAAGTTTGCTCATTTTTGCTTCAGTATAACGCATCGCAGCAGCGCTATCGCCATCTATAGATCCAAAGTTGCCTTGTCCTGTAATACTTGGATATCTCATAGAAAAATCTTGAGCCATTCTAACCAAAGCATCATAAACTGCTGTATCTCCATGTGGGTGATAACGACCTATAACAGCACCCACTATACGGGCTGATTTGACAAAATCTGTCCTACTTTTTGCCTCGTCATTTTGCATAGCATATAAAATTCTTCTATGAACAGGCTTTAAACCATCTCTTGCGTCAGGCAAAGCACGACCTATAATAACACTCATAGAATAGTCTAAATAACTACTTTTTATAGAATTTTCTATATCTACAAGTTCAATATCAGAATCTTTGCTAAAAATATTCTCCATAAAAATCCTTCTATTAGTTCAAAGTTTTGATTATAGCATATTAAACTTTTGCATCAGCTAAAACAAGAGCAAAAAGTACAGAAATTTTATTTTCTTCTAAAACTTTTTTAGCTTCCAAAAGGCTAGAACCAGTCGTTACAATATCATCTACTAAAATTACAGGTTCGTGAATGGTTTTTAAGAGTTTGTAATTTCTTTTATGTTTTTGACGAAATTCTAAACTTTTTCCAGAATATTTAATATGATTTTGTGCTTTTAAAATATTAAAAACAGGTTTTACAAATTTTGTTTTAAGATATCTAGCTAAAATAGCAGAATGTGAATAAAGCATATCTTCAACCTTATCATCTAAAGCTATAACATTAATTGTCATTCTAGGATCAAAAAAATCTTTAAATTTTGCAAAACTTAATTTAGCAAGCATTTTATAAACGAAATAACCATAAAAATAATGTTTAGAGTGAAGCAAGTGTTGTATCTCATGGTATTTATAAAAAGAATAGACTTTGAAATTATTATCAAGCTTTCTTACATTTAAGGAAAATTCAGAAAGCTCTAGCTCACATAAATCACAAAAGCAAAGCAGAGCAAAAGCTCCGCAATTTATACACCTCAAAGTTCAGAGATTAAACTAGCTGCTTTATTTGCCATTTGTTTTATTAACAAATGAGTATAAAAAGTTGTTTCTTTTAGATCATCGAAACCTTGTACATCTTGCTTGGTGCGGATTGTAAATTTCTTATTTTTGTTTATATCGCTAACTTGTAAAACTCCTACTAGTTTTGAATGTAATCCTGTAGTATCTTGAGTTGCTCCATAAGATATAAATTCTAAATCAATCTTACTCACATAAGGTGAATTTTGATCGTTATTGTCAAGCACAACTATTCCTCTAGCTTCAAGTTCTTGTTTTAAATAAGTATAAAATACCGCATTAAAATTCACATCAACAAATAACTTTTTCCCTTTAGCATTTAAAACTTTTTGTCCTTCTTTTAAATCATAAAATCTATGCAAATAAACCTTTTTTAAAGCAATACCAGTGTCTAAAGTGCGTTTATTGGCACAACATTGAATTCCAACATCGCTAATGTATAAAAGTCCTTTAATCTTTGCTTCAAAGCCATCAGGACTTTCGCAAGAACTGCATTGAGAATTTCTAGAAATTTGATTAACTTGAGCAAAAGTATCTTGTTTAGTTGCACAAGCACTCAAAAATAAAATAGGCGCTATAAAAATCAAAAATTTTTTAAACATTTTTTCTCCTTAGAAAATTATTTTAAAATTGTATTAAAAATACAAGCAAATTTCAAGCCAAGTTTTAAATTTATCATCAATCTATCTTTAAAACACTCAAAAAAGCTTCTTGAGGTAAATTTACCTTACCTATAGCTTTCATTCTTTTTTTACCTTCTTTTTGCTTTTCTAAAAGCTTTCTTTTTCTAGTAATATCCCCACCATAGCATTTTGCTGTCACATTTTTACCCATGGATTTAACAGTCTCCCTTGCGATGATTTTATTTCCAATACTTGCTTGAATGGCCACTTCAAAAAGCTGTCTAGGAACTATTTCTTTCATAGCGCTAACAAGCTCTCTTCCTTTACCTTGTGCTTTCTCATTAGGCACGATAATGCTTAGCGCATCAACATTTTCACCCGCCACTTTAATATCAAGTTTTACCAAATCCCCTACTCTAAATTCTATAGGTTCATAATCAAAACTCGCATAGCCTTTTGTTAAGGACTTTAATTTATCATAAAAATCCATCACAATCTCATTTAAAGGTACATCATATTCTAGCAAAACACGCTCAGGTGTGATATAGTCCATTTTAACCTGCACTCCTCTTTTGCGATTTAAAAGAGTGATTAAATTCCCTAAAAATTCACTTGGAGTAATGATAGTGGCTTTAACATAAGGCTCTTTTATATGATCGATTTTATTAACAGGAGGAAGCTCGCTAGGATTTTGAATTTTAACAAGTTCTCCATCGGTTTGATAAATTTCATAAGTCACAGTTGGAGCTGTAGCAATTAAATCAAGATTAAATTCTCTTTCAAGTCTTTCTTTGATCACTTCCATGTGTAAAAGTCCTAAAAACCCTACCCTAAAACCAAAGCCTAAAGCCAAAGAAGTTTCAGGCTCATAGGTAATAGAACTATCGTTAAGTTTTAGCTTATCTAAAGCATCTCTTAAATCTTCAAATTTATCCGTTTCTATAGGATAAAGTCCTGCAAAGACAAAAGCTTTAGCCTTTTCAAAACCGCCTATGGCTTCTTTAGCCTTGTTTTTTACTAAAGTAATAGTATCGCCTACTTGTACATCACCTACAGTTTTAAGCCCTAAAACCACCACGCCTACTTCACCTGATTGTAAAGATTGAGTTTTAATTGGGCTTAAAGGATGAGGATAAAAAAGATCTTGAACTATATGTTTTTTATCCGTACTCATGACTAAAACTTCATCATTTTTAGCAATACTTCCTTCATAAATCCTAACTAAAGCCAAAGCACCCAAATAATTATCAAACCAAGAATCATAAATTAAAGCCTTAGTAGGAGCTTCATCATCTGTTTTTGGTGCAGGGATTTTAGTAATAATTGTTTCTATAAGCTCTTTTATACCCACTCCTGTTTTTGCACTCACGCAAATGGCGTCTTTACAATCTATACCTATAATATGCTCGATTTCATGCTTGACTTTTTCAATATCAGCATTAGGCAAATCGATTTTATTAATCACAGGAATGATTTCAAGATTATTTTCAAGCGCTATATAAACATTAGCTATAGTCTGTGCTTCAACACCTTGAGAAGCATCTACTACAAGTAAAGCCCCTTCACAACTTGCCAAAGAACGACTCACTTCATAAGAAAAATCCACATGGCCAGGAGTATCAATAAGATTTAAAACAAAATTTTCGTTATTAAATTTATAATTTAAACGCACCGATTGTGCTTTTATAGTGATACCACGCTCTTTTTCTATATCCATAGTATCCATAACTTGTGAACTCATCTGCCTATCACTAATAGCGCCACACTCGCTAATAATCCTATCTGCAAGAGTAGATTTTCCATGATCTATATGAGCTATAATAGAAAAATTTCTAATATTTTTTACCGACAAAATTTCATCCTAAATATAAAATTTTAAAGCTAGGATTTTAACAAAATTTATGTTTAAAACAAATAAATTTTATTTTATATAAAAAACTTCAATTGAAATTTATATAAAGCATACTAAAATATCAAATGTTTGAAAAATATTTAAAATCAGCTATGTTTTTAGCTCTTTATCCCTTAGCAATGTTAGCTTCTAATTTGCACGAATTTATAGCACTAAGTCAAAATAACGAATCCTATCTCATTAAACAAATGCAAAGCGAACAAGCAAATTTGGACAAAGAACAAGCTTTTAGAAATTACCTACCCTCTCTTGGTCTAAACTCAGCTTATGTAGCCAACAATAAAGATCGCTTCATTATCGATCCACAAGAAAGTTTATTTGCTAAAGTTTCTCTTAATTTTTTGCTTTTTGATGGGGGTTCTAGAGAGGCCAATTTAAGGGCTTTAGAAAGCAAAGAAAAATTAAGCCTTTTAGACAAAGAACAAAGCAAAAATTACCTTGCCTTAAATGCAATCACACTTTATTTTAACACCCTAAGTCTTGAAAAAATTTTACTAGCCAATCAACAAAAAGTAGCTTTTTTAAAATCAACTTTTGAAAGATTGCAAAAATTTTACGATGCAGGACTTAGCCCTAAACATGAACTTGAAAGCATTAAAGCCAAATATCATTTAAGCTTATTAGAGCTCAGTCAAAATGAATTAAAACTTGCCAATATACAAAAAGAGATTAAAATTTTAAGCGATACAGATTTTAAAGTGCAAGGGAATGCTTTTTTAGAAAATCCGCAACAAGAAAAAAGTCAAAACTATGAAGTAATGATAGCTAAAGAACAAATCAATCTTGCTAAAGAAAGTGTAAATTTAGCAAAAGCTGAATATTTTCCAAAATTTTATATTCAAGATAATTTTAACTTTTATAAAAACAATTATAATCCAAAAGTTCCGGCTCCTTTTGCAAATTTAGCGGATCAATTCTTAGAAAAATATTCTCAAGGTAATCAGTTTATTTTAGGTATGGAATGGAAAATTTTTGATTTCAATGCAAGGGCTAAAGAAGTTGAAAAAGAGCGTTTAAACGTTCAAATAGCCAATGCAAACGCAAGGTTTAGTGAGAGAAAAAATAAAGAAGAATTAAATTATTTAGACAAAAGTTTAAAAGTTTTACAAGAACAAATTTTAGCTCTTAATCTTAGCTTAAATGCTGCAAATTTAGCTTTTGAAAGTGTAGATAAAAAATACCAAGCAGGACTTGTTTCTTATGTGGAATATCTTCAAGCTTTAGAGGCTAAATTTAAAGCACAAAGCGATTTAGAGCTTGCTAAAAATGAATTTGAAATTACTAAAGCAAATTATTATTTTAATGCAGGTATAGATCTTAATTCAAAGGTTAAAGAATGAAAAAAATTCTATTTTTACTTCTTGCTTTTAATTGCGCCTTTGGCGAAGAAATTTATGCAAGTTTCAATGTAGAAGCATCAAAACAAAGTAAACTTGCCCTTGAAAGCATAGGTTTAGTTCAAAAAATTCCTGTAGAAATTGGACAAAAAGTCAGCAAAGGAGAACTTTTACTTGCTCTTGATCAAGAAAGTGAAAAAATAGCTCTTCAAAATGCCCAAAATTCTTATCAACTTGCTCTTGTAGAATACGAAAATACCAAAAGCAAAATGCAAAAAATCAAAGCTGTAGAAAATGTTATAGACAAACAAAGCTATGAAGATATGAAAGCTAAGTTTGATGCAGCTAATTTAAATTTAAACAAAGCAAAAATCAATATAGCTTATTATAAAAATATCATGACAAAAAAAGAATTGCGCGCACCTTATGATGCTATTATCGCAAATAAATTTATACAAGTGGGTGAAGGAGTAGGAGGAGTAGCTCAACCTTTAATAGAAATTTTTTCCTATCCACAAAGCAAACTGATTTTAAGTTTTGATGAAAAATACAAAGATAAAGTTAAATTAGGCGATGATTTCTTTTACAAAATCGATCAAAATGGTGCAGAATTGAAAGGAAAAATCAGCCTTATCTATCCAAGTATAGAAGTAAAAACAAGAAAAATTTATGCTGAAGTGCAAACTACAAATTTAACACCAGGGCTTTTTGGCGAAGGTAGAATCATCACTAAAGATTAAAAATGTTTAAACTAGCTATAAACCGACCAATTACTGTGCTAATGTTTTTCTTAGCTCTTATGATTTTTGGGCTAATCTCTGCTTTTAGCATGAGTGTAAATTTATTTCCTAATGTTTCCATACCTCTTATAAAGATTACAAGCAAGGTAAATGGGGATTTAAATTTCGTAGAATCAAAAATCACTAAAGAAATAGAAAATGCTCTAAGTGAGATTGATGGAGTAAAGACCATAACCTCAGCTGCGTATGATAATTTTAGTGTGAGTGTAGTCGAGTTTAAACTAGGTAAAAATCTTGAAGTAGCTGCTAATGATGTGCGTGATAAAATAGGAACTTTAAGCCTACCTTCTAAGCCTGAAATTGAAAAAATCAGCTCAGATTCTGGTTCTGCTATTTCGCTTTTTTTATATTCTAAAGATAAATTACAACTCATGCGCGAAATCAATGATAAAATAAAACCTTTTTTGCAAAGAGTTAAAGGAGTAGGTAAAATCGAAGCTAAGGGTTTTTTAGAACCCCAAATTCGCATAGAATTAAAACCAAATGAACTTAGAAAATACAATCTTAACGCCCTTGATGTAGCAAATATCATCAAAAGTCAAAATTTTAAACAAGCCCTAGGCGAACTTAATAACAATCGAGATAACTATATCATCAAAGGCTATTTTGAAGCCACAAATTTAGAAGAACTTAGCAATCTTCGCATAAAAACAGGAGTATTTTTAAGCGATATTGCTAATATTTCAAGCCTTTATGAAGATGAAAAACAAAGTGCTTTATACGAAGGTAAAGAAGGGGTGCTTTTAGAACTCGGAAAAATCACAAATTATAACACCCTTGAAATGATTAAAAATGTCAAAAATGCCTTGCCTATTTTAGAAAAACAAATTCCAAAAGATATAAGCATTAATGTGCTTTACGATAAAAGCTTAAATATCCACAAGCATCTTTCTCAAGTGATTTTTGATATGGTTTTGGGGATTTTTCTAACCCTTGTAATTGTATTTTTATTTTTAAGAAATTTAAGTGCAACTCTCATTGCTTGCATAGCTATACCTACTTCTATCATTTCAACTTTTTTTATTATCGATCTTTTAGGCTATGATTTAAACCGCTTAACTTTCATAGCTTTAACCTTAAGCATAGGAATTTTTATCGATGATGCTATAGTAGTGATTGAAAATATTGCTAAAAAACTAAAAACTTATCCGCCTTTACAAGCTGCTTTTTTAGGTATCAACGAAATAGGTTTTAGCGTTTTAAGCATCAGTATAGTTTTACTTTGTGTTTTTATCCCTATTTCTTATATGAACTCTATACCAGGGCTTTTTTTCAATGCCTTAGGCATAAGCGTTGCAAGTGGGATAGTGATAAGCTTTTTGGTTTCTGTATTTTTAATACCTAGTATTGGAGCAAGATTTTTAAATCCAAAAGAAAGTAAGTTTTATGAAAAAACAGAAGTTTTTTTTGAAAAAATAGAGCAAAAGTATGAAAATTTACTCTATAAAATTTTACAAAATAAAGCAAAATTTATCCTAGCCACTCTTGTTTTTGTAGGGCTTTCTTTTGCTTTAGCTACCCGTATAGGACTTGATTTTTTACCTATGGAAGATGATAGCGAAATTCAAGTTTTACTTGAAAGCAAAAAGGATTTAAGTTTAGAAGCCATGAAAGAAAAAAGTTTAAATTTGCTTGAAAAAATCAAAAATGATAGCAATGTCAAATACGCTTTTTTACTTGTAGGCTATGATGATGCCAAAGATGCTACAAAGGCTAAAATTTATGTTAAACTTAAAAATTTAGACGAAAGAAATTTAAGACAAAGTGCTATAGTAAGTTTATATCGTCAAAAATTTCAAGATGAAAGTTTAAAAATCAAAATTTTAGAACTTCCAAAGATAGAGGGTGCAGGCATTGATGATCCCGTGCAGTTTTTAATCTTAGGAGATGATTTAAACACTCTAAAAGAAGCTGCTTCTCGAGCAAAAGAAATTTTAGGCACTAATGCACGCATTGTAGATATAAGCGACAATGCTAATGCTACAAAAGATGAAGTAGCCTTACACATCAACAAAGAAAAAGCTAAACTTTTAGATGTCAATCCTGAATATATCGCTGGGGTTTTAGGGTATTCTTTTTCGCAACTTAGCGTAGGAAGTATGGATAGAGGCAATTCAAAAGATGATATTATCCTAAGTTTTGCTCCAGAATTTAAAAAAGACATAGAAGCTTTAAAACGCATTAGTATTAAAAACAACCAAGGTGTAAATTTAGAACTTTCAAGCGTGGTGGATTTTATATACAGTAAGGATTTAAAAACTATCAATCGTTACAATAAAAACCGCTCTGTGAAAATCACAGCTGGAGTAAATGATCTTTCCTTAGGAGCGGTGCAAAAACTTTTACTAGATAATATGGATAAAATTTTAAATAATAATGCAAGTCTTAGCTATGCTTTTTCAGGCTTTATCAATCTTTTAGGTGAAACCGTGCAAGGTTTTGCTATGGCAGTAGTACTTGCTTTTGTTTTAATTTATCTTGTTTTAGCCGCACTTTATGAAAGTTTTATTCTGCCTTTAATCATCATGATAACCATGCCTTTAGCCTTTGGCGGAGCTTCTATAGGGCTTTTTATCACGGGGCATAATTTTTCGCTTTTTGTACTTATTGCCATCATCTTACTTTTTGGTATGGTGGGGAAAAATGCTATTTTGCTTGTGGATGTAGCTAATAAAAAATGTCATGAAGGTTTAGATCCCGATAAAGCTCTTTTAATCGCTGGAAAATCACGCTTAAGGGCTATATTGATGACAACTTTTGCTATGATTTTTGCTATGCTCCCACTCGCTCTTTCAAGGGGTGCGGGCTATGAAGCTAATTCTCCTATGGCAATAGCCATTATCTTTGGGCTTATAAGTTCGACTTTGCTTACCTTACTCGTAGTACCTGCACTTTTTAAATTTTGTTTTAAACTAGATAACAAATTAAGAAAAATTTATGAGAGAGAAAAATTAAATTAACCAAAATGATTAATTTAATTTTTTTAAGTATTATTCTTATAAAGTGCTTTTAAGTTATCATAGGCGATTTGTATTTTTTCAAACTGTTCTCTTGCGTAAGCTTTTTCTATTGCACTTTTTCCTTGATGAAAATCAGGATGATAAAGTTTTACCAAAATCAAATATTTTTGTCTGATTTCACTAAGATCATTTTGCGGAGTACATTCTAAAGTATTAAAATAATTACTAAAAAGCTTAGCTAAAGCATTAAATTTCCATTTCATATTTTCTTTATTGTGAATATTTTGGCGAAATTTTTTATACTCTTCTCGGTCAACTTCAAAATTCACGCAATATTTTAAATGCTCGCTCTCATCTGCAAAAGCTTCAAAAAGTTCAAGAGTATTCTCGTTTTTATATTCTAAAATTAGAATATTTGTCATTTCATTATATTCTATATTATGATCTTGAAAATAATTTCTTATATAGGTAACAAATAATTTTTCATTAGAGCTTAACTTCATCAAAATTCTACCCGCAGCAAAATCAATCTTGATAAACAACATAGGCTTAAGCATATTATTTTGCTCAAAATTTAATCTAAAAGTTTTAAAATGAGCATCTTGTAAATTCTCTATACCTTCATTTGTACTTTTGCGATATTTTTGATCTAAAACTTTTAAGAAATAACGACGCTGTGGAATTTCATTTTCTTCAAAAAAAGAAAAAATTTTATTTTTTCGTCCTATGACCTTTGTGAAATTTTTGGTAATCAAGTCTTTAAAATACTGAAATACGCTAATATCATCTGTATTAACATTGATAGTTTCTAAAGTTTGCACGATTTGCATCTATTTCTCCCATAAAACCTCATTTTCAAAAAGCTCTTTAGTGCCTTTTAAAATTTCATTGGGTGTATAATCGGCTTTATAAGATAAAGATTGACACTTTTTTACAAAATACCCAAGATAAATATAATCTAAGTTCATTTTTTTAGCTATTTGTATTTCATTGAGCAAAGAAAATTTACCCAAAGAAAAATACGAAAAATCAGGATCATAAAAACAATAAATGCTTGAAATTCCATCCTCTAAAATATCAATCAAATCAACACAAACGAGCTTATCTTCTATATAAAATGCAAGCTCATATCCAAAATTCATAAAACCATCGACATAAAGATTATAATACTGCTTAAAGCTTAAATCATAACGCTTCCAGTTCTTTTTTTCTTCCATAAAACGATGGTATTTATCATATAAAAACAAATGTTCATTGCTTAAATTGGGTGTTCTAAGCATAACTTTGGTGTTAATATTTTTATTTATAACCCTTCTTTCACTTTTTGAAAAATTATATTCATTAACTAAAATTCTAAGACTTAAACATTCATCACAATCTTTACAAATAGGGCGTGAAAAATACCTACCAAAACGACGCCAACCTCGTTTTATTAGCCCATTATTGATTTCTTTAGGGCAATTTTCAATGTATTTATACTCTATTCTTGAGCGTTTATCTTTTAAGTAAGGACACTGATCTTCAAGAGTACAAAAACCAATCTCAAGCATTAAATTTTCTTAATATCTGCATTTTTGATAAATCCGGAAAATTCATCCTGTAGTTTTTCTTGCTTTAAGAAAATTTCTTGCATTTCCTTATCTATGTTTGCTTCTTGATTTTTTTCGCGAATATCTTTAGCTAGTTTTTCTAAATTTTTTACACTTGCACCACTCTTGCTTGATTTCTTCGCTAATTTTGGAGTATTGGCGTTAGCTTGCATTTCTTTTTTAATACTTTTAAGACTGTCTAAAAAATCCATCTATTATTCTCTACTTTCTCGTATTTTTTTAAGCGTAGCAGCTATTGCAGCTATAACTTCTTCTTTGTTTTCTTGATGACGATCTTCTGTTTTTTCTAATAATTCTTGCATATGTGTTTCTATGAAAGAGGTGTCTAAATACCCTCTTCTAAATTCTCTTGTTTTTGTAATGGCAATTAAAAATGGTATCGTTGTTCTAATATCATCAATCACAAATTCCTTCAAAGCACGCTCAAGTTTATTAACCGCTAAATCATAACTGGTTGCTTTAATAATAAGCTTTGCAAGCATGGAATCATAATAAGGCGGCACAGTATAGTCTTTATAAATATGACTATCAACCCTAACAGATGGTCCAAGAGCTGGGTAGTATTCTCCTATTTTTCCAGGACTTGGAATAAAATTTTTCCATACATTTTCAGCAGTAATTCTAGCTTCAATAGCAAAACCCCTAGGTTTAATATCGCTTTGTTCTAAGTCCAAAATTTCTCCTGCTGCAATACGAATTTGTCTTACAATAAGGTCAATACCTGTAATTTCTTCAGTAATTGGATGTTCAACTTGAATTCTTGTATTCATTTCCATAAAATAAAAGCGATTATAATCATCAAGCAAAAACTCTATAGTTCCAGCATTTGTATAACCTACAGCCTTAGCAGCTGCCACAGCTGTAACACCCATGGTTTTTCTAAGATTATCTGAAATTCCAGGGCAAGGTGCTATCTCAATTACCTTTTGATGTCTTCTTTGGATAGAGCAATCCCTTTCACAAAGATGGATAATATTTCCGTAGTTATCTCCTAAAATTTGAAATTCTATATGCCTAGGATTAACTACATATTTTTCCATAAATACTTCATCATTATTAAAGTATGTTAAAGCTTCTCTTTTGCAAGATTCAAAAGCATTTTCAAGATCTTGTTCTTTATGAACAACGCGAATTCCGCGTCCACCTCCACCACCTGAAGCTTTTAAAATAACAGGATAACCAATCTTCTCAGCAAAAATTTTAATTTCTTCCATGCTATAGGAATTTAATTTTTCAGTCCCTGGAACAATAGGTATACCATTTTTAGCCATTAACTTACGAGCGATATTCTTATTTCCCATCTTATGAATTACTTCAGATTTTGGACCTATAAAAATAATTCCAGCATCTTCACAAGCCTTAGCAAATTCGTAATTCTCACTTAAAAATCCATAACCAGGATGGATCGCATCAGCACCACAAGCCTTAGCAATCTCGACAATACGAGCAACATCTAAATATCCTCTTATAGCATCCGTTCCTATGCGATATGCCTCATCTGCGATTTTTACATGCAAACATTCACGATCAGGCTCTGTAAAAACTGCAACACTTTTAATATGTAAATCTCTACAAGCACGGATTACTCTAACAGCTATTTCAGCTCTATTTGCTATGAGAATTTTATGGATTTGATTCATAATTTGCCTTTTTTGTTATATTTTTATTGTTAATTTTAGCAAATTTTCCTTACAAAAACTTAGCAAAAAATTTAATTTATTTTAGTTA
This sequence comes from Campylobacter sp. BCW_6889, assembly GCF_001762535.1. Lineage (NCBI taxonomy): Bacteria > Pseudomonadati > Campylobacterota > Epsilonproteobacteria > Campylobacterales > Campylobacteraceae > Campylobacter > Campylobacter sp. BCW_6889. The sequence continues at coordinate 88,386 of NZ_MJWZ01000023.1, forward strand.
TAATAAAACTTTTTAAAATTTTAATTCCAATAAAGAAAAGTTATAATTATAATGGTTGCTGATAAAAGATTATTTTATTTAAGTTGTATTTTAATCACCATAGGAATAGTATTTTCATACTCTCTTACAGCTTTTACTGTTCTTTTTCTTGACTATAGCGAGTTTCATTTTTTTATTCGTCAGCTTTTTTTTGGAATTAGTGGCATACTTATAATGTTTTTTATTTCTCGTTTGGATCCTGATAAAGCACTTTCTAAAAAAATTATTTTAGCTATTTTGATTGTTTCTTTTATCTTTATCATCATTTTACCATTTTTACCTTCTGCACTAGCAACAGCTAGCGGAGGAGCTAAACGCTGGATACGCTTAGGCCCACTCTCTATCTCTCCTGTGGAATTTTTTAAAATAGGATTGATTTATTTTTTAGCATGGAGCTATACAAGGCGTATTGATGATAGCAAAAAAGCTATCAGACACGAGGCTCTAATTCTTCTGCCTTATTGTATCTTAGCTTCTATAGTTATAGGATATATTTATATCACTCAAAACGATTTAGGACAAAGTATAATTTCTTTCTTTTTAATTCTAGCTTTAGCTTTTTTTGCAGGAGCTAGTAAAAGACTTTTTGCTTTTGGAACTTTAATCATTATGATGATAGGTATAATGGTAATTTCTAGTAATCAAAGAAGAATTCAAAGAATTGCTTCTTGGTGGGGGAATATACAAGATGCTTTTTTACCTATGCTTCCTGATTGGTTGGCAAATGCTTTAAGAGTAAGTAGCAACAGCGAACCTTATCAGATTTCGCACTCTTTAAATGCTATAGCCCATGGAGGAATGTTTGGCGAAGGCTTAGGACTTGGAACTTTTAAATTAGGCTTTTTAAGTGAAGTACATACTGACTTTATTCTTTCAGGAATTACTGAAGAAATAGGACTTTTGGGTCTTGGAGTTATTTGTTATATTTATCTTTGGATGATTTTAAGAATTTTTAGAATTGCAGGAAGATGCGAAGCTAAACAAGATTTTATTTTCTGTTCAGGCATAGCCTTACTTTTACTTTTTTCCTTTTTTATGAATGCTTTTGGTATTATTTCTCTTACTCCACTAAAAGGTGTGGCTGTTCCACTTTTAAGTTATGGAGGAAGTTCAATGTGGGCAATTTGTATAGGTATAGGATATGTATTAATGATTTCAAAAAAGGTTAAATTATGACAATAGCTTTAACAGGTGGCGGAACTGGAGGACATTTGGCCATAGTGCGTTGCTTATTAGAAAGTGCGATTAAAAAAAATATAGAATGTGTATACATAGGTAGTCAAAATGGTCAAGATAAAGCTTGGTTTGAAAATGAAGTACGTTTTAAGGAAAAATTTTTTTTAAGCTCTAAAGGAGTGGTTAATCAAAACAAATTTGGCAAAATTAGTTCTTTACTCCACACCTTAAAACTCTCCAAAGATTGTAGAGAAATTTTTAAAAAATACCACATCCAAGCCGTTTTTAGTGTAGGTGGATATAGTGCAGCTCCTGCATCTTTTGCGGCTTTATTCTCACATTTGCCTCTTTTTATACACGAGCAAAATTCAAAAAGTGGCTCTTTAAACATGCTTTTAAAACCTTTCGCTACAAAATTTTTTAGCGCCTTTGAAAAAGAATTTAGTCCTTATCCTGTGGCAAATAAATTTTTTGATAATGCTAGGACTCGCACAGAATTAAAAAATATTATTTTCCTAGGAGGATCACAAGGAGCTAGTTTTATAAACGAACTAGCTTTAAATCTCGCCCCAAAGCTTCAAGAACAAAATATCAAAATCATCCATCAATGTGGAAAAAATGATTTTGAAAAATGCAAAAAACACTACCAAAGCTTAAATATCCAAGCTGATGTTTTTGACTTTAGTTCAAATTTGGAAGAAAAAATGAAAAATGCAGATCTAGCTATATCAAGAGCAGGTGCAAGCACCCTTTTTGAACTTTGTGCTAACACCTTGCCTGCTATTTTCATACCTTATCCTCATGCAGCTAAAAATCATCAATACTTTAATGCTAAATTTTTACAAGATCAAGCTTTATGTCAAATTTTCACGCAAGATTCGATCAATCTTGATGATTTTTTCAAAGCAATGTTAAAACTTAACTTAGAAGATATTTCCACAAGATTGCAAAATATAGCACAAAAAAATGGTGGGGATATTTTACTAGAAAAAGCACTATCTGATAACTTGGCTTTTATACGATAAATATCCAAAGATATTTACCAAAATCCCTACAAAAATCAACATCAAAATAGCAAGTGAAAAATTCTCAAATTTATCATGTAAAAAGCCTATAATCCACTGCCCTTGTGCTGCGATTAAATACCCAAAACCTTGAGCTAAAGCAGAAAGCTTTGCTGCTACTTGGGTATTTGAACTTTTTTGTGCGATAAAAAGCAATGCAATACCAAAAACCCCACCCCATGGAAAGCCCATGATAAAAGCACTAATAATAATAGAAGTTTTACTATCAAAAACAAAAAGCATGGCAAAAGCGATTACATACATACTACATAAACTTGCTATATAAGGAGTATGTAATTTTTGCCTTAATTTTCCTAAAAGCAATGGGCCAAAAAGGGACACTGGGGCTGCAACAAGCTGAGCAAAAAGAACCATATTTGTAGCGAATTCTTTATCAAAACCTTTTTCTACAACGATTTGAATATACCAAAAAAACAAAGAATAAGCTAAAAAACTTTGAAATCCCATAAAAAGAGTGATCTTCCAAGTGGTTGCATTTGTAAAAAGATTGATTTTTTTAGAACTTTTTTTCTTGGCACGAAAAAATCTACCATTTTTAGCTTGAGGATAATAAACCACCAAAGCTATAAAAGAAAAAATCGCCCAAAAAAACATAGCACCTGCTAAATCAAACACGCTAAGCAAAGGTATAGTCAAAGCAACACCTACTATAGAAGAAATGCTTAAAATAAGACTATAAACCCCCATCATACTTGCTATTTTTTTAGGAAATTTCTCTTTAATAAAACTAGGCAATAAAACATTAGCGATTGCTATACCACAACCTATGCCTAACATACCCAAAAATAAGCCATATATCCCTGTATAAGAACGCAAAATTTCGCCAATAAAGATTAAAAAAATCCCCACGATAATCGCTCTAATGGGTGAAAAATATCCCACTATAAAAGAAATACTTCCAAAGGCTATCAAAGGCAAACTTGTAAGCACTCCTGCAAAAGTAGAATTTAACCCATACGCATCTTTGATCACATCTATCATAGGTCCTATAGCCGTAATAGGAGCACGTAGATTAAAAGCTACAATCACAACGATGAAAAAATTAAGCCAAAAAATCTTTTTTTGAATACTACTCATGAGATAATCTTTCTTTGCAAACTTGGATATATGTTTTTAAATCTTTTTCTTTCATTAAAATTTCACGCATACAAACGCCTGCTATATTTATATCTTTAAAATTTTCTATATTTTGAGCATTGATACCGCCTATAGCATAAAGTGGTATTTGACTAAATTCAAGCAAGGATTTTAAAAAATCAAGCCCTTTAGGCTCTAAACCCACCTTGCAAGAACTTTCAAAAATATGCCCTGCAAAAGCATAATTTACCTTATAGCTCATCGCCTCTAAAAGCTCTTCTTTGCTATGGACTGAAGTACCAAGTACATGAAAATATTTTACTAATTTAGGCTCTTTTCTTAGCAAAGAAAGCGGTGCGTGAAAATAACGATGTCCTAATTTTAAACACTCCCTATCAAAAAAATGCAAAAAACAAGTCACTTTTTGCTTTGCACAAATGCTTAAAACTTCTTTTGCTAAGTCATAATACTCAAATTCGCTTAAATCTTTTTCTCTTAAAACTATAGCATCTACCTTAGCCTTAGCAAGTTTTTCAATCTGCTTTAAGAAGTCTATTTCTACACATTTTCTATCGCTTATAGCAATGATTTTTTTATCCCACATAGATACTATCACTCATCACAGCTTGTAAATTTGATCTTTTAAGCATAGTTAAAATTTCATCCACGCTCCTATCATCTGAAATTTCAAACTGCCCATCGCCCTTTTTCTCGCCCTTATGTTCACCTATACCCACACTAACTCCTGCGCTCATTTTAGTAGCCCCAAGCTTAATAACCTCATCTCTAAAACCTATTCTTTCACGGCTTGAAATAGTAATGCCCGCAAAAGGCAAAAAGAGCCTATAAGCACAAAGCACTTGTAAAAGGCGTTTTTCACTCACATCTTTAGGATGAATTTTAGCATTATTGATAATAGGTCTTAAACGAGGCACCGAAATAGAAATTTCAGCATGAGGATAAGCTTGTTGTAAAAAATGTGCATGAAGTGCCGTAGCAAGGGCGTCTTTTCTAAAATCATCTATGCCTAAAAGCGCCCCAAAAGCCACTCCACGCATACCCGCTTTTAAAGCTCTTTCTTGAGCGTTAAAGCGATAAGGGAAAATGCGTTTTTCACCCGCTAAATGAATTTTAGAATATTTTAAAGGATTGTAAGTTTCTTGAAAAACAGTCACATAATCACAACCCTTTTCATGTAAAATTTTATATTCGTCTTCATTCATAGGATAAATTTCAACACCTACAACCTTAAAATACTCTCTAGCAATCTTGCAAGCATTTGCTATATATTCTACACTTGCAAACTCCCTACCCTCGCCTGTTAGCATTAAAATTTCTTCTAAACCACTTTTAGCAATGGCTTGCATTTCTTCGTGAATTTCAACTTCATTTAGTTTAGCTCTTGCGATTTTATTACCTTTTTGAAAACCACAATAAACACATTTAGAATTACAATAATTTGACAAATAAAGTGGGGTAAAAAGAGAGATAGAATTTCCAAAATATTTTTGCTTGACTTTAGCGGATTTAAAAGCTAATTCTTCTATGAAATCTTCTGCTGCACTTGAAAGCAAAGCTTTTAAATGCTCTATGCTTAAATGTGTTTGATTTAAAGCATTTTTAACATCTTTAGCGCTAAATTGACTCTCATCATAGTTTTGAACTTGACTTAAAACCTTGTTTAAAATTTCGCTTTTTATTTCCTGCATGTGAGGTAAATGCTGCATATAATCTTGCATGATTAACCCCTTAAAAAGCCTGTTAATGGAGAACTTGCTTTAGCCTCGCTCACACTTGCCAAACCCGCCAAAAAAGCCGCTCTTCCTGCATTTACCGCCAAAGAAAAAGCTCTAGCCATCAAGGCTATATCTTTAGCTTCAGCTATAGCTGTATTTACCATCACCGCACTTACTCCCATTTGCATAGCTTCACAAGCTTGTGCAGGACTTCCAATACCCGCATCTATAATGATAGGCAAATCAATTTCATTAAGCAAAATTTGTATAAATTCCTTAGCGCATAAGCCTTTATTGCTCCCAATAGGTGCTGCCAAAGGCATGATAGCCGCAGCTCCTGCATCACGCATAGCTCTAGCTGCGTAAAGATCAGCATGCATGTAAGGTAGGGGCGCAAAACCCTCTTTGGCTAAAAGCTCGCAAGCTTTAATCGTTTCATAATTATCAGGCAACAAATACCTACTATCGCTTATCACTTCTATCTTGATAAGTTCTCCACAACCAAGCTCTCTTGAAAGCCTTGCAATGCGTAAAGCTTCATCGGCGTTTCTTGCGCCTGAAGTGTTGGGTAAAAGTGTGATATTTTTAGGGATATAATCAAGTATATTAGCAATTTCCCCTGTATTTGCACGGCGTAAGGCTAGAGTGATAATCTGCGCTTTAGCTTCTTCTATAGCTGATTTTATAAGTTCTAGTGAATATTTTCCAGAACCTAAAATAAATCTTGAATCAAACTCGTATTTGCCTATTTTTAATTTATCGTTTTTTAAATTTTCTTGCATTTTTACTCCTTATTTACTAAAAGCTCTAAAACAAGGTTACTTTGATGTCCTGCGCAAATATTTACCCTTGGCGCCATAAGTCCATTTCCTAGCTTAGCACCATTTACCAAATCCCCACACACATAGAAATTTTTAGCAATTTTTCTTGTTTGTATGCTGTTGCTATCACCATAGCCCGCAAGCCCTGAAGCACAGATTAAAATACTATCTTTGTAAAATCTATGAAAATTTTGTGCCATCATCGCTTTTGCAATAGCACCATCAAAGGCTTCACAAACTATATCTATATCTTTAAACAAAGACTTTAAATTATCCTCATTGATTTTTAAAGTGCAAATTTCAACGCTGATATAAGGGTTAATCTCGCCAATTTGCTCTTTTAAAGCTTCGGTTTTAAATTTACCCAAATCACTTACACGATAAGCTTGACGATTCAAATTACTGGGCTCAATCACATCAAAATCAATCAGCTTTAAATACCCCACTCCACTTCTTGCCAAATTTATCGCTATATGCGATCCAAGCCCACCTAAACCACATACCGCCACGCGCCCATTTTTAAGCTTGTCGTGAAGCTTTGGAGTGTGTCTTGCTCTCATCATAGCATCTAACGCATCTTTTGGAGGTAAAGTATTTCTTTCTATACAAAAAAGCTCATCATCTTCGTTTAAAGCGATATTCTCTTTTGTTGCAAAACCATTGATAATCCATACATCGTTTTCATTTTTGCTGATATTTTCAAAAAATTCCAAACTTGTTTTAAAGTCTGTATCAAGTTCTTTGCCATTAAATTTCACTCTCATCATCCACCCCCTACAAAACTTACGATTTCGGCTTTATCATTTTCTTTTAAAATCAAATTTTCAAACTCACTTTTTGGTACGATTTCTCCATTTAATTCTAAAGCGATAAGTTCGATTTTAAAACCTTTTTCTTGGATAAAATCCATAAATTTAAGCTCTTTTAACTCAAGCTTTTGTCCATTGATAATCATTTTAAACCTTTAAAAATTTTCTATCAAGTCTTTAAAAACAAGGCAAAGTTTTTCAAATTCTTCTATACTTACTCTTTCATCAATAGCGTGAATTCTATCATTACAAACCCCAAATTCCACTACCCTTACACCGTATTTTGCAAAATACCTTGCATCACTTGTACCGCCTTTAGTATTAAGCTCTGGCACTTCATGAGTGATTTTTTGAACGCTTTCATTCATTTTTTGAACGATTTTATTGTCGATATTTGTCAAAAAAGCTTCGCTTGATTGTTTTAGCTCTAACTCATAGTTTAAACCATGACAAATTTTTTCTACATAGCTTTTTACATCTTCTAAGCTTGTATCAGGGGAATTGCGTACATTAAACATAAGTTTTAAATCATTTGGTGTAACATTACATACCCCCATACCTCCACGAATATCAGTAATAACGATTTTTGAAGGACTAAATTCAGCACTTCCAGGATCAAGATCAAAACCCGCTAAAAGCTTTAAAACCGGTGCAAAATCATGCACAGGATTGATACATTTTTCAGGATAAGCAACATGCCCTTGTTTTCCGCGAATTAAAAGCTTTCCATTAATAGAACCACGACGCCCTATTTTAATGCTATCGCCGATTTTTTTAACACAGGTTGGCTCGGCAACCACAGCATAATCAGGTAGCATATCTCTTTCTTGCATCCATTCTAAAACAGCCTTAGTTCCATATATAGCTTCGCCTTCTTCATCACTTGTTAAAATAAGGCTAAGTCTAGCTCCTTTAAAATCCGCATTCTTTACCGCATCTACAAAGGCTGCTACTCCGCTTTTCATATCTTGAGCACCCCTTGCATAGATAAAGCCTTCCTTTTCCATAGGCACAAAAGCATCACTACTCCAACCCTCGCCTGCAGGCACCACATCTACATGCCCACCAAAAGCTAAATGCTCACCCTCATCTTTAAATTTTTTAGTGAGTAAAAGGTTTTTAATGCCTTCTTTTTCTATAAAAAAAGCTTCAAAATCACTCAGTTCCATAGCGATGAAATTTAAAGCTCCATCATCATTTGGCGTAACAGATTTAAATTTTAAAAATTCGATTAAAAATTCTTTTGCATTCATTTTTTATCCTAAGAAAGTTTTATATAATAAATTAAGAGCAAAATACTCTATAATTATAGCTGAAATTATATTGATTATAAAAACAACTTTTGCACTAAAAACATGACTATATCTTGCCACCACAAAGGCTAAAGCACTTACCCAAAAAAGTATAGCCACAACAAGCCCTAAAGTCATCAAATAAGCATGATCACTACTTAAAACCACGCTTGCAGCACTAAGCCAAAATCCTATCACAAAAGGATTTGAACCATTTAAAAAAGCTCCTTTAATATAACTTTTCAAAAGACTTTCTTTAAATTCTTTATGCTCTAAATTTAAGCTTTCTTTCTTTTTTCTTAGCATCAAGTACGCCATATAAGTTAAAAAACAAAAACCAAAAATCGCCAAAGAACGCATAAAAATAACATTGTCTAAAAAATTTAAAAGCCCAAATTGAAGCAAAAAAAGATAAAGCATATCTATACTAAATGCTCCAAGTCCTACAGCTATGGAATTTTTAAAAGCTTTTAGTGCATAAGTTAAAATCAAAATATTTACAGGTCCAAAAGGAACACTCACTCCAAAGCCCAAAAAAACTCCACTTAAAAAAGAATCAAACATTACCATCTTTCATAAAATTTTCTATATCAAGTGCGATTTTATCAATAGCGCTTATAATATCTTCTATATAGATTTTATCAAAATACCGCTCTAAATTCGCATCTTTTTCGTAGATATTTAAAATACTTTTTTCGCACATTGAAGCATAACGCCCTACAGGCAAAACCGCCCCACTTGTGCCTACGCTGATAAAAAGCGAAGTTTGATTTAGCAAAGAATAAAGCATAGCATAAGCAGGAGCTTGCTCTTCAAACATGACTATATTGTGTCTTAAATCCTTACTTTTGCATTTTGGGCATTGTTTATCTGTGATTTTTTCATAACCTATATTAAAAATTTCTTCGCATTTTAAGCAGCGAAGTTCGGGCAAAAAGCCATGCAAATGCACTACATCTTTACACCCTGCACGCTCTAGCAAATCATCTACATTTTGCGTGATAACAAAAAGATTTTTACCCCATTTTTCTTTTAATTGTGCGATTTTTTCATGAGCATGATTTGGCTTTACATTTTGAAGTTGCGCCCTTCTTGCATCGTAAAAATCAAGCACTTTTTTAGGGTTTTTTCTAAAACCTGTTGCGGAGCAAACCTCCATCACATCGTATTCTTCCCAAAGTCCATCATTATCTCTAAAAGTTTTAAGTCCACTTGGAGCAGACAAACCCGCTCCACTTAATATCATAATGTTTTTCATAATCTCACCACCTTAGCACCAAAGCCACCTTGATTGATCGGTGCGTCATTAAAGCCTTTAACACTTTTATGGGTTTTTAAAAACTCTCTTACCGCAAAGGCAAGCTTTCCTGTGCCTATACCATGATAGATCAAAACCTCATCAAATCCCGCTATTAAAGCATCTGAAATAAATTTATCAAGCCTTGAAATAGCCTCATCACTCCTAAGTCCATGCAAATCCAAAGTTACGCTTAGATTGCTTGGTTTGCTTACGCTTATACTTGTTTTTGCTACTTTTTTTGGCATTGCACCACTTTTTTTAAGCAGTTTTAAAGGCACACGAAGTTTGATCCCATCGCTTTCAACCATAGCATCGTTTTTAGAAATGCTTATGATTTTACCCTTAATTTTTTCATATTTTACAAAATCCCCCACACGCAATTCTTCGTTTTGCTCCATACTTGGCAAGATGATTTCTTTTTTAAGTTCATTGGCTTTATTAAGGCTTCTTTGCTTATCTTTTGTGTCTTTAAGCTGTATGGTTTTCTTAGCTTCTTCTATGGCTTTGTGAAATTTAAATTCTAAATTTCTCAAACTCGTGCGAAATTCTTGTTCATTTTTTTCTTTTTGATCTTTTAAAGAAAGTAAAATTTCATCGACTTTTTGCTCTTTTTTCTCAACATTTTCAAGCTTAGCTTTTAGTTCTAATTCAAGATTGATATTTTTACCCACAAGCTCTTCTAAATTTTCTTTATCCTCGCCATAAAGCTTTTTAGCCTCGCTAACTAAATTCGGCGGAATCTGATAACGCAAAGCGGTTTCAAAGGCATAAGATTTTCCTATAGTACCTTTTAAAAACTCATATTTTGGGCGTGAAAGCTCTTCATCATATAAAGCAGCAATGAGTTCAACTTGCTCATTTTTTGCTAAAAGCATGGCAAGGCGTTTGTGGTGCGTGGTGATGATGATTTTAAGATTATTAGCTATGAGTTTTGAAATTAACACACTATACAAACAAGCCGCTTCTTCAAAATCTGTTCCAAGCTCTATTTCATCTATACCTAAAAGCAAATTTTTCTTAGAAAAAAGTCTAGAAAAATGCAACATTCTTCCTGCAAAAGTTGAAATGTCGTTTTTAACATTTTGCGGATCTTCTATGATGGCATCAAATTCTTTAAAAGTACCAATTTTACTTTCACTTGCTTTGATATGCATAGGCAAAAGATGTTTAGCTAAAAATGCTGCGCTTAGCATGGATTTTAAAAGCATGGATTTTCCGCCTGCATTTACCCCTGTGATGATTAAAACTTGTTTTTTAAATTCCAAACTCACGCTTTTTGGATTTTTTAAGGCAGGATGAGCGAAATTTTTAAGCACTAAATCCGTACTTTGATCACACAAAACAATTTCAAAATCCTTTTTTTTAGCAAGCAAAACCCTAGCACTATAATGATCAAAAAGATCAAAGGCTGTATTGATAAATTTTAAAAAAGGTAGGTTTTTTGCTAAAAAAGCTGAGAAATTTTTAGCGTATTCATAATAAATTTCTTCTTTTTGATTTTTGATTTTTTCTATATCATTTTGCAAATTTTCAACACTTAAAGGCACGATATAAAAGCCACCGCCACTACTTCTACCTATGATTTTTGCTTTAATAGCGTGATTAAACCCGCCTCTTACAAGCAAGGCTTCAAGATTGTTTATAAGATGGATTTGTGTATCGATAAGATAAGGCATTAAAGCTTTTGTATAGCAAAATTTCTTAAACTCAGCTATTATGCTTTCGTTTTTCAATCTTAGAGCGGTATTAAGATTTACAAGTCTTTCATCTAAACTTTCTTTTAATTCCCCTTTCTCATCGAAATTCAAACAAAGCTCCAAAGCCCCGCTAACAAATTCTATCTTTTGTAGCCAAGAGTCTAAATTTGTTCCTAGTTTTATTTTTTTTAACTTTTCAAAATAACGAAAAATTTTTACAAATTCAAAAATTTCATCTAAATGTAAAATTCCTTGCTTGCTTAAATGAACTAAGGCTTTATCAAGATTGCTAAGCTCTGGCATAGCAGGAAATTCCACCTCGCAAAGCTCATGTATGCGTTTAAAATGAAGATTAGAATCTCCTTGCAAAAAAATCTCCTTATCTCTTGCAAAAAGGCCTTTAAATTCTTCTAAATAGCCGTTTAAATCAAGCTTTGAGATCAATTCTTCTTTTGCATCATTCATCATTTAACCTGCAATCTTTAATATCTATGATTAAAGAATTAAAACTTTGATTATTATCTTTTGAAATAAAACTTCCTGTACCAAATTCATAGTTAAAATACGCCTTAGATACATTAATATCTTTACATAAAATATTTTTATTTTGATTAAAAGCTACGATAATATCTGTTCTTAAACGACTTTTTTGCGTATTTTCAAATTCAAAAAATACCGCTAAAATGATAAAGATCACAAGCAAAATACCAAAAAAAGGTTTGGTTTTTTTGCCTAATTTTTCACGCAAAGCAAAAGTGATTAAGGCTAAAATTAAGATAATTAAAAAATATAAAAAAAACCTACTCATTTTTTTGCCTTAATTTATTACTGATATCTCCTGCACCAAAACCTATAATAAGCCCTTCTTCAAAAACTTGCCCCTTAGAAGCCACCAAAAATTTACCCTCTCTTTTGATATCTTCTACAAATAAAGCCTTAGGAAAAACCGCTTTTAAATCAAGTTCTATAGGCTCTTCTCCTGCAGCATAAACAGGTAAAATTACAAGCTCATCAACACCTTCAAAAGCCTTTGCAAATTCCTTTAAATTTGTAGCCAAACGCGTGTAGCGGTGAGGTTCAAAAATGGCTGTAATTTTTTTATATCTACCTAATTTTGCGTATTCTTGTGCTGCGCTTAAAGTCGCTTTTATTTCGGTGGGATGATGACCATAATCATCGATTAAAACCAAATTTTCATCAGCATGTAAAATATCAAAACGCTTTTTAATACCTTGATAATTTTTAAGCCTAGTTCTTATCGTTTCTATATCTAAGAAATTTAAAGCCGCCAAAATCGCCAAAGACGCATCAAGGGCTAAATGATATCCCATGCCAAAAACCTTAAATTCACCCCAATCTTTCAACTCAAAGCTTGTAAAAGGTTTGAAATTTTCTATACACATGGTGCAGTTTTTGATATCTTTGCTCGGATAAAGCTTGATTGACTCATTTTTATAATTTTTCAAAAACTCATCTTCAGCATTAATCACGCGAATTTTAGCCGTATCTAAAAACTCCACATAAGCATGATGGAGTTTTGAAACTTCATTACCATAATGATCTAAATGCTCTGCTTCCGCATTGGTAACTATAGCCAAATAAGGATTTGAATTTAAAAAAGAACTATCGCTCTCATCAGCTTCAAAAACAAGGTTTTGGCTTTCTTTATAAATCATATTTGAACCAAATTCTTTTAAAATCGCTCCGATGATCACAGAAGCATCATCAAGCAAAGAAGCCAAAATACTTGAAGTTGTGCTTTTTCCATGTGCTCCTGCAACTGCAAAAACGCGCTTATCTTCTAAGATAAGAGGTAAGGCCTCCTTGCGTGAAAGGCATTTAATGCCTAATTCTTTAGCGTGTTTAAATTCAGGATTTTCTTCTTTGATAGCAGCAGAATAAATAACTAAATCTTTGTTTAAAATATTGTCTTTATGATGAGGGATGCTGACCTTAACCCCTTCTTTTTCTAGTTCTTTAGTGATTTTACTCTCTTTAAGATCACTTCCGCTAATTTTAAAACCTTTTTCTTTTAAAAATCTTGCTAAAGCGGAAATTCCTATACCGCCTATGCCGATAAAATGGATATTTTGCATCATTTAAACCTTTATACCTTAAAGGCTAATTTTAGCACTTTTTTACTAAAAAGAAAATATAAATCCTATTTTGAAATGCCTAAACGCTCGGCTAATTGATATAAATTTAACTCTCTATAAAATTTATCAAAGTCTTTAGTATAAACATCAAGATTAAAAGCTTTATTCATATCTTTTAAAGTATCATTACTTTCAAAATAATACCCTTTACCACCGCTATATACTCCATTTTTATCAATCCATACAGCATCGTTGATCCCAAATTCAAATTTATCATCATTTGGTCTTGCTAACATATTTCTTCCGCCTACGCTTAAATACTTAACATTATTTAAACTTAAAGCATAAAGAGTTGGAAAAATATCCTTATGAGATCCTACACGATCTTTATCATAATAAATATCATCTTGTAAATCCTTAGGAATATAAAGATAAAAAGGCACACTATAAGCAAAAGCTTTTTGGGAATTTAAATCCATACTCATTTCGCGTACTCTATGATCTCCAGTTGCTGCTATAATGACACTATCTTTAAAAGAACTCTGTTTTATTTTATCTAGAAATTTTCCAAATTCATTGTTTGCATAAGTATAAGCTTTGATAATATTGTCTTGTTTATCTTTTTCATAAGGAAGCATATTAAGCAAAGTTTGTGGAATATTTTCTAATTTTGGCAAATCATTTTGCGGAAATTTATAAGGTGGATGGTTAGAAATAGTAAGAGCGATTATAAGGGTGTTGTGTGGATTTTTTTGAAGTAAGTCATAAACTTTTTTATATAAAAACTCATCAGCTACCCCATAACCATTTTCGCTATCTTTTGCTCCATTATACTCTTTCATTAAAATATTTTCATCTATAATCTCATCTACTCCCAAAATACTGAGATAATTTTTAATATTTTGCCAAGATCCATTACCTGCACTTACAAAAATCACCTTATATCCTGCTTTCTTATAAACAGCAATAGGTGTTAAATCTAAATAAGTTTTCTGAAATTTACTTGTAGAAATATTAGAAAATGGACTTACAAAAAATAAGTTTGCAAAACTTGGTATAGTTCCATTACTAGAACTCAAAAAGCGTTTGAATAAAAAATCTTGTTTAAAATGTTTATCTAACGAACCCAAAAAATTATGTTCTGTATTTGTAAAATCAGCCAAATTAAGCCCAAAACTTTCCATTAAGTTAACAAATACACTAGGATGATTCTTTTCAGCTTTTAGATTTATAGGGCTTTGATGCCAATAATCAAAAAGTTTTTCTTTAAGTTCTTGTGCTTTCAAAGGTGTGATAACCTTCAAAGCCGCTTCTTCTTTATATTGTTTTAAAGCCCAAGAAAATGCCATAATTGGATTTAACATTGTATCATTTACAACACTATACTCACTAAAAGAATAATTTTGTACATTTATAGCCACATGCTTAAAGGGGCCCCTTAAGGCTATAACATAAACAATAATTAATATTAAATTTAAAGCTATCAAGGGAAATAATCTTAAATTAACAGGTTTTAGCTTTAAATTTAATATTTTCAAATTTAAAAAAAATACAAAGACTCCAAAAATCAACATTAAAGCTAAAATTTTTAAAATTGGATAATCATGATAAATAATACTTAAAATAGTTTTTGCATTATCATCTTTTAGAGTAAACATAAAAATATCAAATTTAGTCTTGTAAATTTCGTAATAATAGTATTTTGCATAAGAAAATCCTATACAAAGACAAGAAAGAACAATTATGTAAATGCTTGAAAAAATGAAATAAAAATTTTTACTATATATTACTAATTTATTATTTATTTTTATATTAGAAAAAATTAAACTTAAAAAACCACAAAGCAAGAATGGTAAAAACGCTGCACTTAAAAATCTTATATCATGAAAAACACCCAAAAGATACATTAAAAAGATTTCATTTTTATCATCAATTAAACCAGTAGGGATAAAAGAATTTTGCATTAAAATACGATTAATGGTAAAAATTACTATAAATAATACACTAAAAATAAAAATTTGAAGTAAAATTTTTCTCATGTTCACCTTCTTTAAAAATTCTTAAGAATTTTATCAAAAGCCCAAAGTTTTCTTGCCTCATCGCTTTTTTTAGGCTCTATGATAAGCATTTCTTCTTCAGAACCTAATTTACTTTCTATCTCACCAAAAGCATTAATAAACAAAGTATCGCCGTAAAAATTCCATTCATCTTTTGTTTTGCCTATGCGATTTACTCTTAAAATGCTTGTAGAATTTAAAAAAGCTCTTGTTTTTAAAAGTTCTTCCCATCTTTGTTTGCTTTCAAAGGTGCAAGCACTAGGAACGATAACCAAATCAATTTTTTTCGCCATAATCTGCTGCCAAAAGATATCAAAATGGGTCTCAAAACCAAAAAGTAAGGCATATTTTAATTTTTCATAATTAAAAGTAAAAATTTTTAACTCTGATGGAGTTTTGTTGCTGAAAAATTTTTCTTCATTCCAATGTTCATAAGGCATTAAAATTTGCTGTTCATAACTTTTAACACCATTTGGAGTAACTTTTAAGCAAAGTTTTTTATAACTTTTAGCTTCAACGCTTACATAAGGAGCGATGATTTCTAATTCATATTTTTTAGCAAATTTAATTAAACTTTCTTTTTTGGCTTCGCTTTGTTCTTTTATCATATTTCTTGGCATATGTAAAAGTTCTGTAAAAAAACTATTGATCACATATTCGCCCAAAACTACCAAATTTGCCCCATTGTCTTTTGAAGCTTTAAGATAATAATCAAGCCTTGATTCACTTAAAGCTAAAGTTGGAAACTGTAAAGCCGCTATTTTACTCATCGATTTGCTCCACTTCTAATTTTGCTTTTTCAAGCTCAAGTCTTGCTTTTTTGATACTCTCTAAACCTTCTTTGTAAATTTTTACACTTTCATCTAAGGCAAGCTCTTGATTGTTTAATTTTTCCAAAGATTCATTAGCGTGTTTTAAATTTTCTTCAAAACTCATTGATGATTGACCTTGTAATTTGGTGCTTCATGAGTGATAGTAACATCATGCACGTGACTTTCTTTAAGCCCTGCAGTGGTAATTTCAACAAATTCGGCTCTTTTTTGAAAATCTTCTATATCTTTAGCCCCAACATAACCCATAGAAGAACGCAAACCTCCTAAAAGTTGATGCACCACGCTTCTTATACTTCCCACATAAGGAACACGCCCTTCTATACCTTCAGGAACGAGTTTATCTTGAGCAGTACCTTGCTGAAAATATCTATCCGAACTTCCCTTTTGCATAGCCCCAAGTGAGCCCATACCACGATAAGACTTATATTGTCTTCCTTGATAAGTAAAAAGCTCTCCTGGACTCTCATCCGTTCCAGCTAAAAGCGATCCTATCATAACAGAACTCGCACCTACAGCTAAAGCTTTTGCGATATCACCTGAATATTTAATCCCGCCATCAGCTATCACAGGAACGCCAAATTTATTTGCTTCTTCTACGCATTCATCAATGGCTGAAATTTGAGGCACGCCCACACCTGAAACAATACGTGTAGTACAAATACTTCCTGGCCCAATACCTACTTTAACCGCATCTACTCCTGCTTCACAAAGTGCTTTTGCTGCAGCTGCAGTGGCGATATTTCCTGCGATAAGATCTAAATTTGGATATTTAGTTTTAATCGCTTTTACCGTATCAATAATACCCTTA
This sequence comes from Campylobacter sp. BCW_6889, assembly GCF_001762535.1. Classification (NCBI taxonomy): domain Bacteria; kingdom Pseudomonadati; phylum Campylobacterota; class Epsilonproteobacteria; order Campylobacterales; family Campylobacteraceae; genus Campylobacter; species Campylobacter sp. BCW_6889. The sequence continues at coordinate 105,212 of NZ_MJWZ01000023.1, forward strand.
GAATGTCCATGCGCAGAATCAAGCACAACAACATCAACGCCAGCTTCAACTAAAGCATCCACACGATCCATTTGCCCTACTCCTATAGCCGCACCCACGCGTAATCTTCCAAAATTATCTTTATTGGCATCAGGATATTCTTTGCGTTTTTTAAGATCTTTTATAGTGATAAGTCCTTCCAAGCGTCCTTGTTCATCAACTATAGGAAGTTTTTCTACTTTGTTGGTGCTAAAAATTTTTTCCGCATCATCTAAAGTACAACCCTTTGGAGCAGTAATTAAAGGCATTTTAGTCATAACATTTTCAACCAAATTTGAAAAATCACTCTCAAATCTTAAATCACGATTGGTAAGTATGCCTATTAGTTTCTTATCTTCATCTACTACAGGAACACCTGAAATTCTATACTCTGCCATAATTTCTAAAGCTTCCGCAACACTTGCTTTAGGACTTACAAAAATAGGATCGATAATCACTCCGCTTTCGCTTTTTTTCACTCTTTTTACTTCTCTAACCTGCGAGGCTATATCCATATTTTTATGAATCACTCCAAGTCCTCCAAGTCTTGCCATCATGATAGCAGCTCTGTGTTCGGTAACGGTATCCATAGCCGCAGAGATTAAAGGCATATTTAAAGTGATATTTTTTGTTAGTTTAGTGTGAATTTTTGCTTCCTTAGGTAGAACTTCAGAATACCCAGGACGCAATAATACATCTTCAAAAGTTAAAGCTCTTTTTACAATTTTCATCTTTCATCCTTAATTTTTAATCATTTGTTCTAAACTTAAAGCCCCGTCTAACAAGGTTTGTTCATCATAAGCTTTGCAAATCAGTTGTGCTGATATATTAAGCCCTTCTTTATCTTTTGCAACAGGCACACTAATGCCTCCAAGTCCTGCTAAATTTACAGAGATAGTATAAACATCTTCTAAATAAGTTTGCATAGGGCTTTTTTGAGTATCAAATTTAAAAGCTGTTGTAGGAGTTACAGGCATAAAAATAAGATCACAATCTTGCAAAATTTCTTCATATTTTGCCTTGATAAAAGCTCTAGCTTTTTGTGCTTTGATATAATACGCATCATAATATCCACTACTTAAAACAAAAGTTCCTAACAAAATTCTTCTTTTTACTTCTTCGCCAAAACCTTCGCTGCGTGTATTTACATACATTTCTTTTAAATTTTGGATATTTTCAGAACGCTTGCCATAACGCACCCCATCATAACGACTTAAATTTGCACTTGCTTCAGCTGTTGCGATGATATAATACGCTGCGATATCAAACTTAGAATCAAGCAAATTTTTATATACAATCTCATGTCCATTAGCTTTTAACATATCTATGGTTTTTAAAAGTGCGTTTTTTACTTCGCTATCTGCATCATTGACATAATTTTCAATCACTGCGATTTTTAATTTTTTATTTGCATTTAAATTTGAAGCGGTTTTGATAAACTCGATATTTGCACTCGTGCTATCCATTTTATCATATCCTGCGATCGCATCATATAAAATTGCCGCATCTTCTACATTTTGCGTTAAAACTCCGATTTGATCCAAACTTGAAGAATAAGAAGCCAAACCATAGCGACTTACTCTTCCATAACTCGGTTTAAATCCTACACAACCACAAAAAGCCGCAGGTTGGCGCACAGATCCACCTGTATCAGAACCTAAACTTGCTAAAGCCAAGCCACCCGCTACCGCAGCAGCACTTCCACCACTTGACCCACCTGGAACACGCTCAAAATTTAAAGGATTTAAAGTTTTTCCATAACAAGAACTCGCTGTTGAACTTCCCATAGCAAATTCATCCATATTGCAACGCCCAAAAGGAGAAAAACCGTTAGCCTTTAAATTAACAATCGCACTTGCATCATAAGGAGCGATATAACCTTGTAAAATCTTACTCGCACTAGTAAGCTCCCAGCCCTTTACACTGATATTATCTTTTATAGCTACAGGCACACCTTCACCTGAAACACTTAAGTCCTTATCTAAAAATTGTTCGATATAAGCACCTATTTTTTTTTCTTTTTTTGCTTTTTCATTGAGTTCTTTTTTTAAATTTTCAAGTTCTTCTTTGGAGTATTTTAAAGCTTCTTTTAAAGTTATCATTTATTTTCCTTTGTTTTTTTGATCAAAAATACTGCTAAAGCACTAAAAGCCAAAACCACCGCTATAGTTGCAATGATAATACTATTTGGAATAGGATTTTCTAACATTAAACCCCTTTTAAAACTTCTTCACATCTTAAACAAGGTGTTTCTTCATCTTTACTTTGAAGTTTCCAACATCTTGGGCATTTACAAAGTGAAGCTTTGGTGATTTTAAATTTCTCATTCTCTACTTCAAATTCAGCCAAAATTTCTTCATTTTCATTACTGATTTGACTTACCATAAACCAATCGGCTAATTCCTCATTTGGGAATTTATTAAAACTAATGTTTAAATTTAATTCCAAGGTGGATTTAATGATTTTATCTTTTTTAAGCATATCAATTTGTTCAAAAAATTTCTCTCTAGCACTCATTAAAAATGTATCATCTATACCAAAATCATAATCAAAATCCTGAGTTAAACTCAAATCAAATACATCTTTTGCATCGCCTTTGATTAAAACATTAGCATGTTCTAAAGCCTCATCTACACTATAGCTTAAATTTGGAGCAAGTAAATTTAAAAGTTCTTTTGCTATCAAAGCCATAGCCACTTGAGCAGATTTTCTTCTTTGAGCATTTTCACTATCGCAATAAAGTCTATCTTTACTGATATCAAGATAAATCCCACTTAAATCCGCACTTAAGAAATTTAAAAGCAAACTAAAACCTTTAGCAAATTCATAAGCAAAAAATGCTTCTTTACTTGCTTTAAAAACTTTAGTTGCACGACTTAATATCCATTTATCAATAAAACTAAATTCTTTAACTTCTAAATCTTTTAAGTCATTTGTATTAGCAAGTAAAAATCTTATAGTGTTTCTTATTTTGCGGTATTGTTCGCCTACTTGTTTTAAGATATTGTCTGAAATTTTTAAATCACTTGAATAATCACTTAAAAGTATCCAAAGTCTTAAAATTTCAACTCCATAGGTTTTTGCTACATATTCAGGAGCGATCACGTTGCCTTTAGATTTAGACATTTTTTGCCCTTTTTCATCGGTGGTAAAACCATGAGTTAAAATGCTTTCATAAGGTGCGCTTTCATTGATCGCTGTACCTACAAGCAAAGAGCTTTGAAACCAACCCCGATGCTGATCGCTTCCTTCTAAATACATACTTGCTCTTTTTTCTCCTGCGTCATAAAGTCCGCTATTTAAAACTGCATTAAAAGTACTTCCGCTATCAAACCAAACATCTAAAATATCATATACTTTTTCTAAATTTTCAGCTTTGTATTTTGAATTTGTAGGAATTAAATCTTTGATTTCAAACTCCCACCACGCATCAGCACCGTGTTTTTCAAAAATAGCTGCTACAAAGTCAAAAAGTTCATCATCAAAAATCACTTCTTTAGTGTTTTTATCTCTAAAAAAGGCTATAGGCGTTCCCCAGTCCCTTTGTCTTGAAATACACCAATCTGGGCGATTTTCCACCATAGAACCTATTCTTTTTATCCCACTTTGCGGATAAAAGGTTGTTTTTAAAAGTTGTTCTTTTGCACACTCTCTTAAAGTTTTTCCTTGAAGTTTTGGTTCATCCATTAAAATAAACCATTGTTTAGTAGCTCTATAAATCACAGGCTTATGCGTTCTCCAACAAAATGGATAAGAGTGTATAAATTTAGAAGAATGTAACAGTTTTTCGCCTAAAAGTTCTAAAATTTTTTCATTGGCCTTAAAAATATGAAGACCTATAAACTCTTCAAGCAAATGAGAAGGCAAAAGCCCTTTAGCTCTTAAAGTTTCATCATAACATCCACTATCATCAACAGGCATTAAAACCTCAATGTCATATTTCAAACAAGCATAGTAATCATCTTCGCCATGTCCTGGTGCAGTATGTACAAGTCCACTTCCACCATCCATCAATACATGCTCGCCCATAATTAAAACAGATTTTCTTCCATTTAAAGGATTGATAGCTTCAAGTTTTTCAAATTCTTTTGCATTTAATTCTTTTTGAATTTCTCCACTTGTAAGTCCTTTTTCTACCATACCTTCAAGTAAGGCACTAGCAAAAATCAAACCTTCTTTAGTGATCACATAATTTTCATTAGGATTTAAGGCTATAGCTTGATTAGCCACCAAAGTCCAAGGGGTGGTTGTCCATATCACTGCACTTGCTTTTGAAACGCCTAATTTTTCACAAGCTTTTATATCCAAATCAAAAGCCACAAAAATAGAATAATCCTCTTTATCTTGATATTCTACTTCAGCTTCTGCTAAAGCTGACTTTGCCGCCCAACTCCAAAAAACAGGTTTAGAACGCTCACAAAGTAAGCCTTTTTTAGCAATCTCACATAAAGTTCTATAAATCGCTGCTTCAAACTCAAATTTCATAGTCAAATAAGGCTTATCCCAATCTGCAATAATGCCTAAATTTTTAAATTCTTCTCTTTGGATATCTACAAATTCACTCGCATGTTGTCTGCAAAACTCACGAATTTCTTTCTTGCTTAAGCTTTTTTTCTTTTCTCCAAGCTTTACTTCTACTTGTTGCTCTATAGGTAAACCATGACAATCCCACCCTGGAGTAAAACGCACACTCTCACCTTTAAAATAATGCGTTTTGATAATAGTTTCTTTTAAAATTTTATTTAAAGCATGTCCTATATGGATATGTCCGTTAGCATAAGGGGGGCCATCGTGTAAGGTAAAACTTTTTTTCGCATTTTTGCGATTTTCTTTCATTTTTTCATAAGCATAACTTTGCTCAAACCATTTTTTAAATCTTTGCGGTTCAAGTTCCGCTAAATTCGCCCGCATAGCAAAAGTAGTGCTGGGCAAAAGTAGAGTTTCTTTGTAGTCCATTTTTTCCACCTAATTTTTAATAATCTTAAATTCTACTCAAATTAGCTTTAATTTCTACTTTGTTTTTGGCTATAATTATAAGAAAAAAGGAAAATTTATGAAACATTTGCTTTATCTTATAGGAGATGAGCTTACTATAAACGAAAAATTCAAAAATTATATTTATAGAACTTATGAAGAAAAATTTAAAGAAATTAACGAAATTCGCATACAAAATAAAACCGATAAAGATTTACCCTTTTTGCTTGAAAACCTCTTAAATCAGTATGATTTTATCACTTTATTTACAAGCCCTTTGCATTATGCGACTGTTGCTAAAATTTTAGCAACTTTAAATGATGATAATCTTATCTTAAAAGATGATACCTTGGTTCCAGATAAAGCAGAATTTAGTAAAAATAGCTTTGTGTGTAATTTTTCAAATTCAAAAATCAATGTCGTTAAAATAAATCCAAGCGAAAAATTACCCAATCTTCTTGGGTATATAAAATTAAATTTTGCATATTTTTGCATTTTTGGTATGGATGATGAAAGCGCTATATTGCTACTGCAAACCCTAACAAAATCTTATGAGATAAGTATAAAATCAACCAAGCTTTTAGATAATCTTGTGCTTATTAAGGCCACTTGCGCTAATTTTGGAAAACTTGATGGTTTTTTAAATAGCGTAAAAAATCTTTTTGGACAAAAGGTGTTTTTGGGTAAAGATCCTATACATTTTATAAGCTCTAAACTTTTAGAAAAAAAATTAAAAATTTCTTTTGCTGAAAGTTGCACAGGTGGACTTTGTGCAAGCACCTTAACCAAAATTTCAGGTGTAAGTGAAATTTTTGAAGGTTCTATTGTAAGTTATTCCAACCGCATCAAACACGAATGGCTTGGAATTAGCGAAAGCGTCTTAGAAAATAATGGCGAATACAGTGAACGTTGTGTTTATTTTATGCTAAAAGGTATTTTTAAAACAGCTAATCCTGATTTTGCCTTAGCTATTAGCGGAGTAGTTGGCGAAAAAGATGAGGGAAAAATAAAATCAGGCACTATTTATATAGGTGCAATGTTTAGAGATGGAACTTTTATCCAAGAAACGCTTTATTTAGATGGAGATCGTGAATTTATGCAAGAACAAGCTGTTTTGGCAACTTTTTGCCTACTTTTAAAATTAAAACCTGAGATTTTTGAAATTTAAGGGATTTAAAAATGAAAGAAATTAAGCTAAAAGAAGACTTGGAAAAAATTTATCCCTTGATAAAACAATTAAGAAATAACCTATCTCTGAAAGATTTTTTAGACAAAATCCAACTTGCTACACAAACTCAACATTATAAACTTTTTGCCTATGAAAATGAGGGAAGCTACAAAGCAGCTTGTGGAGTCATGCCCTTTAATGTACTTTATCATAATCATTGTCTTTATATTTGTGATTTTGTCGTAGATGAAACTTTAAGAGGAAAAGGTATAGGTCAAGCTTTTTTGAAAAAAATCCAAATTTGGGCAAAAGATCAAGGATATGAAGAATTAGAACTAAGTTCAAGTTTTTTTAGAACACAAGCTCATGAATTTTATATCCAAAAAATGGGTTTTGAAAAATCCGGTTTTGTTTTTAAGAAAAATATCAAACTATAATATTTTTTGATTAAGCTTTGCATTTTATAATTAATATTATTATTTTTGATTTTAAGGAATAAAATGAATTTTAAAGAACTAATTTCAAAACGCAGAGCTTGTAAACTTTTTAATGATAAAAAAATCAATGAAAAGGATTTGCATTGTATCTTAGAAAGTGGAGTCTTAGCCCCGAGCTCACATGGATTTGAGCCTTGGAAATTTGTAGTATTAGAACAAAAAGAACACAATCTTAAACTCTCAACCCTATGTTACAATCAACAAAATGTAGCAAGTGCGAGTCATAATATTATTTTTCTAGCAAGAAAAGATCTTCAAAGCAAAGATGAATTTGCGCAAAAACAAGTGCGTCGTTTCTCAGGTTCTAGCGAAGAAAATTTTCAAAAAATTTTAGAAATTTACACCCATAAAACCAATGCAATGAATGATGATGAACTCTATCATTACGCACAACTTCAATGCTATCTTGCTATGATGCAAATGTCGCTAGCTGCAATGAGCTTAGGTATTGATTCTTGTATGATAGGTGGCTTTGAAAAAACTAAGGTTGATGATTTTCTTCATTTAACTTATCCTTTTGAAACTGCTGTAATTTTATCCTTAGGATATAAAGCCCACGAACCAAAATATTCTACTCAACGCTTAAATTTTAATGAAGTCGTCGAATTTTACAAGGAAAAATAATGAAAAAAGAACTTGAAATTTTTAGCACAAGATATTCTTGTAGAAATTTTAAAAATGAAAAACTCAAAAAAGAGGATTTAAATTCTATTTTAGAAATAGCAAGATTAAGCCCCAGTTCCTTAGGACTGGAACCTTGGAAATTTATAGTAGTGCAAGATGAGAAAAGAAAAGAAGAGCTTTCTAAAATTTGCAACCAACAAAAACATGTAAAAGATTGCGCTGTATTAATTATCATCATTTCAAGACTTGATTTTTTAGATTATTTTGAAGAAAAACTTAGAAAAAGAGATATGAGTGAAACAGAAATTCAAAAACGCTTAGATACTTATATGCCTTTTTTAAAATCTCTAAATCAAGAACAAAAAATATCTTATGCAAGAGAACAAGCTCATATAGCTCTAGCTAGCATAATTTATAGTGCTAATGCTTTAAATATAGCAAGTTGTACTATAGGTGGTTTTGATAAAGAAAAGCTTGATTCTTATTTATCACTTGATATTCAAAAAGAAAGATCAAGTTTGGTGGTGGCTTTAGGATATTGCAACGATGAAAAAAATCCTCAAAAAAATCGTTTTAGTTTTGATGAAGTTGTAAAATTTATTTAAATTTTGCTTAAAAGCAAAATTTAAATAAAAATAAACTGATTCTTTTTTGTATTTTTACTAAGTCTTTGCTTAAATTTTATACAATTTTGATTATAATTTTACATTTAATTTCACAAGGCTTGTTATGAATTTACCCAATATCTTGGCGGTTTTTAGAATGGTTTTAGCGCCTTTGCTATTTTTTTTATTAATTCATCATTTTGAAAATATTCATCAAAGTTGGATTAACTATTTTGCTGCTTTAACTTTTTCATTAGCAGCTTTGAGTGATTTTTTTGATGGATACATTGCAAGAACTTGGAAACAAACTACAAAACTGGGCGGAATCTTAGATCCATTAGCCGATAAAATGCTTGTTTTGGCAGCTTTTTTAGGGCTTTTACTTACAGGAAAAGCTAATGAATGGGTAATTTATATTATACTAGTAAGGGAATTTTTTATCACGGGTTTTAGAGTTGTAATGATCAGTGAAAATTTAAATGTCAATGCTTCTTTTGCAGGCAAGCTTAAAACCGCTTTTCAAATGACTGCGATAGGATTTTTAATCATGGAGTGGATAGGCGGTGAAATTCTACTTTACATAGCTTTGATTTTAACTCTTTATTCTGGATTTGAATACATCTATACTTATACAAAAGCTCAAAAAAAAGGAGAAAAATGAGATCTTTATTGTTTTTAATTATTATTTTGATTTTAGGAATTAAATTTTATTCTATTGAATTTTTAGCAACTGTTTTAGTCATCTCATTTTTAATCTTCTTTCACGAATTAGGACATTTTTTAGCTGCAAGATCTTTGGGTGTAAAAGTTGAAGTCTTTAGCATAGGATTTGGAAAAAGTCTTATAGAACGTGAATTTAAAGGCACAAACTATCGCTTAAGTGCTTTGCCACTTGGAGGATATGTTAAACTTAAAGGACAAGATGATATGCGTCCTGGTTTTGAAAATCTAGACAAAGATAGCTATAGCATTTTAAGCCCCTTAAAAAAGATTTATATTCTTTTTGCTGGACCATTTTTCAACCTGATTTTAGCTTTTTTTCTTTATATTATCATAGGAAATTTAGGTCTAAACAAACTTGCTCCACAAATAGGAAACATAGCGCCAAACTCTGCTGCACAAGACATAGGACTTCAAAAAAATGATACTATCTTAGAAATCAACGGTGTAAAAATTCAAAGCTTTGATGAAATTTCAAAGCATTTAAGTTTAGAGCCTTTGAAAATATTAATCAATAGAGAAGGAAAAAATTTAGAATTTATCTTAACTCCAAAAATAGGACAAGGATACAATGACTTTGGGCAAATTATTGAAAAACCTCAACTTGGAATCAGTCCAAATGGTACAAGCACTCTTGTAAAACATCAAGGTTTAGAAAGTTTTAAATATGCCGCACAAGAAAGTTTTCAAGCTTCTACACTCATCATCAAGGGTATAGTAAAACTCATAAGCGGCGAAGTTGAAGCAAAAAATTTAGGCGGTATTATTACCATGACTGAAATCACCTCAAAGGCTGCACAAAATAGCTTTACTTTACTTTTATTTATCACTGCTTTAATTTCTATAAATTTAGGCATTTTAAATCTTTTACCTATTCCTATGCTTGATGGAGGACATATACTTTTTAATATTTATGAAATGATTTTTAGACGCAAGGTTCCACAGCGTGCTTTTGAATACTTAAGTTATGCAGGTATGGCAATACTTTTAAGCTTGATGCTCTTTGCAACTTATAACGATATATCAAGGATTGTAGGTGAATAAAAAATTTTCCTACCCTATTCCAAATTTTACTGATAGAAGAAAAAGTATCATCTTTTGGCGCTATTTGCGTTTTCAAGCAAGAAAAATTCTATATTTTCCTCAAATAAGACTTCTAGAAAAAACGCTTAATGAAGAAAAAAATAAACATTTAAAAGACTTTTTCTCTCAAAGACCCTATGCTTGCTACAATGCTATAAGAAGATTTTGCGATAAAAGTTTTAAAGCAAGTGAACGCGTTAAAACACTTATTTATGATGTTGATAAGGGACTTACTTGTTTTAAATTTCTTCCCGAAGAACAAATGATTTTTTCTTTTGATGAAGATTTTGAGCTTTTTTTAGGATATAACCATAATGTTTACGAAGAAGGTTTTTGGGCTTTTTCTTTAAAATTTAAAAAATACACTATTTCACAATGTAATTTTTGCTTTACTTTAGAAAATAATCTTCTACTTTCTTGCATACAAGGATATAAATACAAAGATTTTAATATTTTAGAAATTAATAAAATTTTAACTAAAAAATGTCATGGTTTGCGCCCTGTTGCTTTACTTATAGAATGCTCTAAGATGCTTTGTGAAATTTTAAAACTTCAAGCTACTTTAGGTGTACATGAAAAAAATCAAATCCGTTCTCAAAAAGGAAAAGAAAAAGGCTATTTTGTAGATTATCAAAAAATTTGGCTAGAAAATGGTGGAGAATTAATAAAAATCGATAAACACAAATACTACAAGCTCCACCACTCGCAAAAAAACCTAGAAGAAATCCCTTCACAAAAACGCTCCATGTATAAAAAACGTTTTGCCATGCTTGAAAATATTAAACAAAATTTATTCCAAATTTTATCTAAATAATACTTTTTAAATATTCTACACTTTTCTCACAACCTTTTTTTTGAAGTTTTAAAAGCCTCTCTAAGCATTCTTGAGATACTTCTTGAGGATAATAATACTGCATAGCTTTTAAATCTTCAAACAAAGATTTTTCTATCTTAAAAGCCCCTTTACCTAATTCTTTAACCCCGCCTGTTCCTTTTTCTCTTTTAAAAGTCGCACAATAAGGATAACATTGCTCTACATTAATACGGTCAAGTCCTTCTTTTTTAAGAATTTCTACACAAGTTTTAATGTCTAAATTTCCTTCTCCCAAAGGAACGCCACAAACATATTCTACACCCTCTTCAATGAAAACTATATGATCTTTACAATGCGTGCTAAAAGTATATTTAGCCATGTCTTTGCAAGCTTTTATAGGATCTTCATAGGCCATCATAGAATTTCCAAAATCATATAAAAATCCTATTTTAGGATGATTGATCAATTTCAACAAATCAAGCAAATCCTCTGAAGTTTGATACTCATGATTTTCTATAGCAAGTTTTAAATCATATTTTTCCAAAATCGGTATCAAAGCTTTTATTTCATCCTTTGTAGCTAAAAAATCTTCTTTATCGAATCTAGCAGTAATTTTAGAATCATCATAAGCCCCATCGCTAGCATGTTTAACCTTTTTATTTTTATCGGTTAAGGGCACATAAGAGCGTATAATTTTAGCGCCTAAAATAGAAGCTACTTTAGCAATTTTTTCAAATTTATCTTTATTAAAACCCTTAGAGTCGATCTCACAATACATATTGTATTCATCCAATTTAGCTTTAATTTTTTTAAGATGATTTTCGTCATCGCTTCCTAAGCATCCCCATTCTTCATCCAAACCAAAATCTTTAATGATATTTATAATCACACCCTCACAGCCCAAATTTTTAGCAAAATCGATATAAGAAAATATATCCATCCTGCCATTTTGAAACCATAAATGCATGCTTTCAGTTTCTAAACCTATTTTCATGATACCACTCCTTTTGATGCTTTTTTTCTAGCTATCATCTTAAGTAAAATCGTAGTTACAATCACACCACAAATAGCAAAAATCCCCATTAACGCAAAAACAATTTGATAGCCTAATAAACCTTTAAAATGATCGATCATAAAACCATAAAGCGCAAAACAAAAAAGTTGTGGAGAATAACCAAAAATACAAGCTATACTCATAGCAGCTCCGCTAATTTCTCTAGGTACTTCTATCTCATCCACAGGTGCAAAAAATGTCGCACGCATAGTAAAAACAAGAGCGGCAAAACCTAAGGTTAAACTCATACCAAAATAAATATTTAATTTCTCATGAGGCATAAAAACAAAAATTAATATGGCCAAGGCTCCTAAAATCAAAGCAAAACGCAAATATCTTGTTGAAGATTTAAAGGTTTTATCTGCTAAATATCCCCCAATTGGCCCACCTACTAATTTTAAAGTGTATTGATTGATAATACCATAAGCACCAACCAAAGCCACAGGCATACCATAAATATCTTTTAAAAATGGAATAAAATAAGTCAAACCACAATACACAGAATAAATAGTAAAAATGGTCAAAGATACCACCCAAATTTCAGGAGTTTTAATCGCTTTAATAACTCCATTCCAAGCGGTTTTGTTTTTGCTGATTTCATTTCCTTGCTCATCTTGGGTATTAATTTTGTCATCTTCAAGTAGAAAATATGCCAAAATACCTGCTATAATCACACAAGCGCTATAAAATAATATAGCAGCCTTAAGTCCACCTGCACCAGACCCTAAAAGTAAAAAAATTCCCAAAGCACTAGAAGCAACTATAGTATCTATAACACCACGTCCTGCTTCTAAAAATCCGAAAAGTCTTCCTTGTTGAGTAGAATCTCCAAGCAAGCGAATGGCTTTAAGCAAAACAGGCCAATACACAACTTCTCCAAATAAAGAAAGCAAACCCCAAGCTATTAAAATTCCATAAAAAGAAGGAAAAGTAGAAATATAAATTCCAACCAAACCCACACAAACCAATGAAAAAGGAATGAGTATTTTTTTAGAAAATCTATCTGCTATATAAATAGATGCAAAATTTCCTACCGTTTGCACTATGCCATAAACTGAGAGCGCGAGTCCAATTTGTGTATTGCTAAGATTCATAAATTCTTGCATAGGCACATAAAAGGCATCTTTTAAAGAGGAAAGTTTAAAAACAGTTCCTCCGCCAATAACTAAAACGATAAAAGTAAACCAACGAATAGGTTTCGTACTATTCATATCCACCCTCCTTTTTTAACAATTCGCAACTTAAATTAATTATATCACGGATTAAGATAAAAGGTTAAAATTTCACCTTTAAATTATAAACAGTAATTACAAAAAGTTACAACACTTATTGAAGTATAAATTAAGTATATTTTGATATAATTTAGTCTTGCTTTATGCAAAATCCTTGCTCATGAAAATGGGCTTTAATATCCATAAGGAGAAAAAATGAAACATTATGAGGTTTTATTTATCTTAAAACCAACACTTACCGAAGAGGAAGTGAATGCGAAGTTGGAATTCGTTAAAGAAGTCCTAACCAAAAATGGTGCAGAAATTGAAACTGTTGTTCCAATGGGCACTAGAAAATTAGCGTATAAAATCAAAAAATACGAAAGAGGAACTTATTTTGTGATTTATTTCAAAGCTCCTACAAACTTGATCGCTGAGCTTGAAAGGGTGTTAAGAATCACTGAAGAAGTAATAAGATTTTTAATCGTAAAATATGAAAACAAAAAAGAAATTGCAGCTTGGAAAAAACTAAGCCACGGGATTAAGCAATCTAAAAAAGAAATCAAACCTTTAGATGCTCCTGAAATTCAATAAGGAAAAAGATGTTTAACAAAGTTGTTTTGGTTGGAAATCTTACACGTGATATAGAAATGCGTTATGCACAAAGCGGTAGTGCTATTGGGGCTTCTGCTATCGCAGTAACAAGAAGATTTACCACAAATGGAGAAAAAAGAGAGGAAACTTGCTTTATTGATATAAGCTTTTATGGTCGCACCGCAGAAGTTGCAAACCAATACCTTACAAAAGGTTCAAAAGTACTCATAGAAGGACGTTTGAGATTTGAACAATGGAGTGATCAAAATGGGCAAAATCGCTCTAAACATAGCATTCAAGTTGAAAATATGGAAATGCTTGGCGGCAATTCCAATGCTCCACAACAAGGTGGAATTGGCAATAATAGCTTTTCAAACAACAATTATAGTGGAAACTATGAAAATCAAAGCTATGATCCTTATATGAGTGAAAATCAAAATTTTAATAAAGCAAAAGCAAACCCTGCTCCACAAAGAAACCAAAACCCACAACACGAAGAAAAATTAAAAGAAATTGATATCGATGCTTATGATAGCGATGATACTAATTTACCATTTTAAAGGATAAACTATGGCAGAAAAAAGAAAATACTCTCGCAAATATTGCAAATACACTGAAGCAAAAGTTGAATTTATTGATTATAAAGATACAGCAATGTTAAAACATGCTTTATCTGAAAGATTTAAAATCATGCCACGCCGTTTAACAGGTACAAGCAAAAAATACCAAGAAATGGTAGAAGTTGCAATCAAACGTGCAAGACATGTAGCTCTTATCCCTTATATAGTGGATAGAAAAGAAGTAATCAATAATCCTTTTGAAGGACTATAATCTTTTAAAAGCAAACTTATAAAAAGTTTGCTTTTATATACATTTATTCTCAAAATAAAATTAAACCAAAGTATATTCTAAAACATCACTAAAAGTATCAACAGCAATGATTTCCATATTGTCTCTAACCTCACTAGGAATATCTTTTAAATCCCTTTCGTAATTTTTTCTTGGGATTAAAGCTATTTTTATATCTGCTTTATAAGCCGCAATTAATTTTTCTTTTAATCCACCTATTGGTAAAACTTTTCCTTTTAAATCTATTTCACCTGTCATTGCAATATCTGCTTTAACCTTTCTATCACTAAAAATAGAAGCAATAGCTGTGCTTATCGTAATGCCTGCACTTGGGCCATCTTTTGGAGTAGCTCCATCTGGCACATGTATATGAATATTATAACTATCATAAACATTAACTTTAGGATCGATAATTATTTTTTTAGGTATTTTTATTTTTCCTTCATCGATTAAAACTTTTATCATGCTAAAAGCAATTCTAGCTGATTCTTTCATTACATCACCCAAACTTCCCGTGAGCGTTAATTCTCCTTTACCTTTAATTTTTACAGCCTCTACTTTTAAAACATCTCCACCTACACTTGTCCAAGCCAAACCATTAACCTGACCTACTTGATTTTCTCCATTATTTTTTTCTATTTCAAAAACTTTTTTATCTAAAAATTCATTCAAATTTTTTGTATTAATAATGACTTTTTTAATATTTTCTAAAAGTAGTTTTTTAGCACTCTTACGACACAACTCTGCCACTTTGCGACGCAAATTTCTGACTCCTGATTCACGAGTATAATCACTAATGATTAACTCTATAGTTTCATCATCAATAGATAATTCATTGGATTTTAAGCCATGTTTTTTAAGCTCATCTGGAATTAAATATTTTTTCATTATATGAAATTTTTCACTTGGAGTATAAGAGCTAAGTTCTATAAATTCCATTCTATCTCTTAAAGGTGCAGGAATATTGCTAATATCATTTGCCGTTGCTATAAAAATGACTTTACTTAAATCAATATTAAAATTTAAATAATAATCCCTAAATTTAGAATTTTGCTCTGGATCTAAAATTTCTAAAAGCACCGCACTTGGATCGCCTCTAAAACTGCGATTTAATTTATCAATTTCATCCAATACAATTACAGGATTAATTTGTTTTGCCTCTATGAGTCCTTGGGTAATACGTCCAGGCATAGCGCCTATATAAGTTCTACGATGACCACGTAGCTCATTAACATCTTCAAGTCCGCCTAAGGCTATGCGAATAAGCTCTCTTTTTAAAGCTTTTGAAACAGAATTTGCCAGTGAAGTTTTACCCACGCCAGGAGGTCCATAAAGACAAAGTATAACTTTAGCACCATCTTTTTCTGCTATTTTTCTTTTTTCTAAAAGTTCCCTAACTGCAAAATATTCTTCTATGCGTTCTTTTGGTTTATTTAATGCATAATGATCATGGTTGAGCTGTTTTGAAACTTCTTTAATATCAAGTTTTTTCTTAGAAATTTTTTCAAAAGGAATATCTAATGCTGTTTCTATGTAAGTTTGAATCATCGATGCTTCAGAATTATCTTGATGAATGCGTTCGAATTTTTCAATTTGTTTTTTGATTTCTTTATAAGCGTCTTCGTGCATAAATTTCTTCTTTAACTCCAGACGCTTTTGATATTCTCTAACCTCATCTTCTTTTTGTGTATCAGAACCAAGCTCTTTTTGAATTTGTCTTAATTGTTCTTTTAAAAAATATTCTTTATTTACCTTGTCAATACGAGAATGTACTTTATTTTTAATTTCTTTTTGAATTTTATTGGCTTCTATTTCTTGAGCAATTAAATCTATTAATTTTACTAATTTTTGCTCAAGATCTGTTAAAACAAAAAACTCATAAGCAACTTGTTTTTTAATACGCACAGTATTTAAAATCAAATCACAAATCCTAGATGCATCAAAGCCTTCTTCAATTGTTCTTAAAAGATCTGGAGAAAAATAATGACTAATATTTGCCAAATTTTTTACCTTCT
Source organism: Campylobacter sp. BCW_6889 (assembly GCF_001762535.1). Classification (NCBI taxonomy): domain Bacteria; kingdom Pseudomonadati; phylum Campylobacterota; class Epsilonproteobacteria; order Campylobacterales; family Campylobacteraceae; genus Campylobacter; species Campylobacter sp. BCW_6889. The sequence continues at coordinate 121,438 of NZ_MJWZ01000023.1, forward strand.
CTTTTAAAACTTCAAGAAGTGCTTCTTTTTTAGTTCCTTCTAAAAAGTCTTCTTTTATAAGTTCTATCTTGGCTTCCAAAGGTTTATTAGAAACTTGCTCTATAATTTTACCCTTAGCATATCCTTGAAAAAGTATTTTCACTCTTCCATCAGGTAAAGGAACTTTTCGCATGATAGTCCCAATCACTCCACAATTATAAATTTCATCAAAATTTCTTCCATTTTCCAACCTTGAAGGTGCAACAAAAAGCATACTATCATTTTTAATCGCAAGATCTAAAGCTTTCATATTGGATGAATCGTTAATAAAAATAGGAGTTATCATAAAAGGATATAAAAATAATTCATCTTCAACCAATACTGGTAAATTTGCTGGATAATTTTGTATCTCTTCAATCTGCATTTATTTTCCTTGTTTATTAAAATCTTTCAAATATACTTCTATACCAAGGAAGCTCAGGTTTGATAATACTTTGCTGATAAAATTCACTTTCTTGAAGTCTTTGTTTATAAATTTGTGCACTTTCATCATGCCCTATGCGCTGGTATAGATTTTCTATAGTACTATTAAGATAAAAAACCGCTAAATTAAATTTTGTAAGCATTGTCTGAACCAAAGGTTCATATTCTGTATAAGGATAATCTTTCAAAAAAGTATCTATTTCTTTTTGGCTTTCAAGCATTAAAGCCTGATTACGATTTGGCACTGCAAATGCATCAAATTTTGCTTTAATTTTAAGATAGCGAATATAATCAGCATTGCGTGAATTTCCAAATTTTTTATTATATTCATCTAAATAAAATTCAGCTAACTTATATTCCTCTTCATCCATATGAGCTTGTGCTAAAATAATTAAAGTAGTTTCCAATAAAGGATCGGCAATGTGCTCACTTGCCATGCCATTATAATGATCATCGGCTTTTTCCAAATCCTTGTCCTGTAAATCTTTAATAATTTGCTTATACCACTCACTAGCACTAAGATTGTATAAACCTTCATCATTTTTCGTACTACACGCATTAAAAAAAACACTTAAAAAAACCAATAAAAAAATACCTTTTTTCATACTTCACCTTGATTTATATTCTCAAAAATCTATATTTTAACGATTTTATAATTATGTTCTTCTAAAATTATAATAAAATTAATTAAATAATTTAAAATTTTTGGAATGATTATTGCTTATTTTATGTTAAAATATTAAACATTATAACTTGAGGAGAAAACATGACCCTAGCTGTTAAATGCCCTATCTTAGGTTTTGAAGAAACCAAAAATATGGAATTTTCAACTATCGATGAAGTATTTGTAAGACTTAAAAGTCTTGATGGTAAAGACTTTTCTTTTGTTTTAATTAATCCTTATTTAATTAGACCTGATTATGAATTTGATATACCAACTTATTATCAAGAGCTTCTTTCTTTAACACCTGAATCTAATATGAAAATTTTTAATATAGTAGCCATAGCAAAAAGCATTGAAGAATCGACAGTGAATTTTCTAGCTCCAGTAGTCATTAATCTTGATAATAATACTATGGTACAAGTGATACTAGATACAGTTAATTATCCGGACTTTTTTCAAGCTGATCAAATTGCTAATTATATTAAAAAATAATGCTCTATATACTTGCAAATGGAGCTATGGCAACAGCCTTAGCCTATGGATTAAAAGATGATTATGAAATTTGTATAGTAGGAAGAAGTATAGAAAAACTTCAAGCCCTCACCAAAGAAGGCTTTAAAACCTTACTTTACAAAGATTTTAACATAGAAGGTAAAGATGTTATTTTAGCATTTAAACCCTATGCTTTAGAAAATATTGCTCAAATGCTAAAAGGACAAGCACGTATCTTAATCTCTGTTTTAGCCAATGTTGATTTTGAAAAACTACAAACCATCAAAGCTCAAAATTATGTTAGAATAATGCCTAATACAGCAGCTAAATATAAGGCTTCAACCACACCATATATACTTAAAAACTCTCATTTTGAAAATGAAATTTTAGACATTTTAAAAACTTTTGGCTCGGCTTATAAATTAGATAATGAAATACAAATGAATGCAGCTATGGCGATTAGCGGCTGCGCTCCTGCTTTTTTAGCACTTATAGCAGAAAGTATTGCTAATGCTGGAGTTTATGAAGGTTTGTCAAAAGAACTTAGTCTCAATCTTACGCGCTCTTTATTTAAAAGCTCTAGTGCTTTACTAGAACATGAACATCCAGCTATTATCAAAGAAAATATTTGCTCTCCTGGCGGAGTTACAATAAAAGGCATAAAAATACTCGAACAAAAAGCAATTCGCGGAAGTTTTTTTGAAGCCATAAATGCTAGCAGCGCTAAATGAAAAAGGCTTTCATACTTATAGAAAGTATTAGTGCTATAACGATCATATCTTTAATTTTCATTGGCATTTTTTATTATTATACTCAACTTTACAAAAACTATGAAAATTTAAATATTTTTGAAAGACTCTATAGACTTCAAGAAGAATTATATGAAAAGCCCATTTTTAAAACCATCATACTTCAAACTTCAGCCTTAAAACCTATAATTTTACAAGAACAGTTTGTTAATGATGGTATATTTCAATTTCAAAAATTATATTTTCAAGATCAAAATTATAGTGTTTATTTTAAAGAATGAGCAAAGCTTTTACACTTTTTGAACTTATATTATCGCTAATACTTTTTACTTTTATAGCTAGCTTACTTTCAAAACCTTTAATGGATTTTTATCATTTAAATTTCACTGCTTTACATACAAACAATCTTATCACTCAAACACATTTAAACTTGCTTAAAATAGAAAAATTAATACAAAATTGTATTAATATTACATTTTCACAAAATACATTAAAATGTCTTTTAAAAGATGAGTTAATTAGCCTAAAAGATAATAAACTTTATCTTATTAATTCTGCTCTTATTTTAGAAAATAATCATACACTTTATTCACCTCATTCTGATTTTAAAACACAACTCCAAAACAGAAAAGATTTATATAATGACAATGAACATATTGGCTATGCTTATAAAATTAATAAGGTTGAAAAAATATTCATCTTAGAAAATGGTATATCTGCAAATTTTACAGGTAGTTTTATTCCTTTGCAAGCTCAATTAGTTATCAAATTGCAAAATGGAGAACTTATATATGAAATAAAGCCAAAATTTAATGGACAATTAAACCAACAAGGATTAATTTCTAAAAACATAAGCTCATTTAACCTGCAAAACAATAAATTAAAAATTTGCCTAAAAAGACAAACAAAATATTGCCTTGAAAAAAGAATTTTACTATGAAAAAAGCTTATGTTTTAATTTGGACAATTTTTTTAATATTACTAATAAGTCTATGGATGAGCTTGACCTTAAACATATCTAGCTACACTCCAAAAATAATCCAAGATAGTTATTACTACCTTCAAGCTCAAATTTTAAGTCATAATGCAACACAATTTTCTAAATATTTTTTATATCAAGCAAAGCAAGAAAATAAAGAATGTTTAGATAATATATATTTTAATTACACAAAAGCTTTGATTAAAATAAAATATTTTTATCCTATTGCACAATGTGTTAATTTTAAATTTTCCAACTTCAATCCCGATGCAAATTTAAGCAAAGATGGTGTTATTATAGCCCACATTAGCATTGCTTTAAATCGTGATAAAAACGTCAATGATGAAATTTTACTCACAAAAAGCATTATTATTTATCCCAAAGAAAATTTTTGGAATTTAAAAAATTAAACCAAAGTCTTAGCAAGCTTAACACACTCTAAAAGACTTTGATTTTCGCATATATAAAGATTTTTAAAATTTAAAAGCTTCTTTGCTGTGCTTTGTCCTATAACTACAACCTTATCTTCTTCTTTTAAGCTATAAAATTTTAAAAAATTTTCTACACTTAAAGGAGAGGTAAATATAAAAATAGCAGGATGAGTAAGTTTTTTGTCACCTTTTTTAAAAACATTTTCATAAACAATCACTTCATCTAAATCCACACCTACATTTTTAAGATCCAAATTTAAAGTTGAAACAATATTTTTAGCCCTTAAATACAAACATTTTTGCGTTTTTAATTCCTCTTTAAATTCAAGAAAAAGATCTTTTCCATAAGCCTTTGATGGAATTTTAATCTTTTTAAAACCTAAATTTTTAGCGTATTGAGCTGTACTTTGTCCTACAGCGTATAAATTGAGTTTAAAATTTAAAGTGATTTTTGCATGTTGTAAAGCTTTTAAAGCATTTTTTGAGGTGCAGATTAAAGCATCATATAAACTTAAATCCACACTAAAATCGTAAAAAATAATCTCATTTAAAATAAGATTTTCCACCCCTTTAAAAGGAGTTTCATTTAAAAGGTAAATTTTCATAGATTTTACGCTTTAACTCTTTAGCTGCCAAAAAAGCATCTTTAGCATCCATGATCGCCCTAACCACAGCCACGCCGCTTAAATTTATACCCTTTAACTCATCAAGCACTGCTTTATCAACCCCTCCTATAGCTACAACCCCTATAGGACTTTTATCACAAATTTGACTTAAAAGCTCAAGGCTTAAAAGCGAACTTTCTTTAGTAGGTGTTGTCTTAATGGCTCCACAACCTAGATAATTTGCTCCCTGTATGAACTCAAGTTGTTCTAGCTTTTTAAGGCTTAAGCCTATGATTTTTTCATCTCCCAAAAGCTTTCTAGCTAGTTTTACTTCTAAATCTTCCTGCCCTAAATGCACCCCATCAGCATCTAAAGCTAAAGCTATGTCCACTCTATCGTTAATTAAAAAAGGTATTTTATAAGCCTTGCAAAGTTTTTGTACTTTTAAACCTAGTTTATAAAATTCTCTTGCATTAAGCTCTTTTTCACGAAGTTGTATGATACTTACTCCGCCTTTTATAGCATTTTCTAAAGTATTTAAAAAACACTCCTCGCTTTTATTTCCCTGAGAAGCAACTAGATAAAGACTAAGATCTAATTTATTTTTCATCTAAAAACTTGAAAAAATGATTTGTAGGACCACAACCTTTTCCAAGATTGAGTGAATAATAAATCGCATTTCTTACATATTCTTTAGCTTCACTAACGGCGTGAAATAAATCCTTGCCCTTAGCTAAATTACTAGCAATAGCCGAAGAAAGCGTACAACCTGTACCATGAGTATTTTTAGTTTCTATGCGTTCGCCTTTTAAAATATAAATTTCTTTTCCATCATAAAGCACATCATTGGCATTTTCTTCACTATGTCCGCCTTTAAGTAAAACCGCCTTAGATCCCAAGCTACATAAATGCTTAGCTGCCTTTATCATCTGCTCTTCATTGGCAATCTTAAAACCACATAAAAACTCTGCTTCAGGAATATTAGGCGTAAGAATGTCTGCAAATTTTACTATGGTTTGTTTGAAAAAATCACAATTTTCTTGAGGCATTAAAGCATAACCATTTTTAGCAAACATTACAGGATCAATCACTATATTTTGAGGTTTAAACTCGCTTAAATTTTTAGCTACACAGCTCATTAATTCACAAGAACCTATCATTCCGATTTTAGTTGCCTTTGGCGCTATATCTTCAAACACGGCAAGCATTTGTTCGTCCACGCTTTGAGTAGGTATATCGTGTACAGAAATCACCCTTGCGGTATTTTCAGCTACCACACTTAAAACCACACTCATACCAAAAAGATTGTGTGCACTAAAGGTTTTAAGATCGGCTTGTATCCCTGCTCCACCACTACAATCACTCCCTGCTATAGTTAAAACAGGTATAAGTTCACTTCCTTTTGCTTTCATAAATCTTCCTTTAAAATTTTAATCCATTCTTCACCCTTAGGGCTTAATTTTTGTCCTTTAAAACTCTGTTTTGCAAAAGCTACGATCAAAGCATGAAAAATTTGATAAAGTTCGTAAAGTTCGCATTTTTTTCCTAAAATTTTACACAAATTTTCTTGCTCACTTTCTATGCCACTTTGAAAAAATTCTCTTAATTCTTCATAATTTTCAAACTCATAACCTAAGTAAAAAGCCAAACGCAAACTATAGCTATCTACAACCAAAATCTCTCTTTTACAAAGATAGCTTAAAATACCATCAACACTTTCAAAACCTAAACCTTTGATATTTAAAAGCCATTCTCTGCTTACATTTGTTTTAAAATTTTCTAAATTTTTATAAGTGTTTATGATACTTTCTACCAAGCCTTTTAAACGCTTGGCTTTGGTGTTGTAAAATCCGCTAGGCTTAATTAAAGTTGCAAGTTCTAAATTGGATAAAGTATTGATTTGTTCTAAGCTTGCAATATTTTCTTTTTTTAAATTGTCTAAAGCTTTTAAGACATTTTTCCAATTTGTATTTTGAGTTAAAATCACAGAAATTAAAAGCTCAAATTCACTCAATCCTTGATTTTCAAGCCAATCAAAATCATGATAATTTAAATCCAAATTTAAAAGCTTGGTAAAAATTTGCGCTCCAGTCATTTAAAATTCTCCTTAAAAGCCAAATAAAATTGCTTTGCAGTACGACCACTTCTACTTGCTCTTAGAGTAGTAAATTCTTTAGCTTTAGCGTGTAAAAGCTCTTTATCACAAGAATAATCTTTAAAATAAAAATCTATCATCTTTAAATACTCTTCTAAATTTCCTTGATAAAAACTTAACCACAAACCAAATCTATCACTCAAGCTTAATCTTTCTTCAGCAGCATCGCTTAAATGAAGTTCTGTATGTGCAATTTGCGTATCAAGATTATCAGCAATGCTTTCACTTAATAAATGCCTACGATTTGAACTCGCATAAATAATTACATTATTTGGGGCTTTTTCTATGCTTCCCTCAAGTAAAGGTTTTAAAAATTTATAACTATCATCTCCCTTCTCAAAAGAAAAATCATCACAAAAAAGTATGAATTTAAAATTTTCTAATCTGATTTCATCGATGATATCTGCTAAGGCAAATAAATCTTCTTTATTTAATTCAACAAGTCTTAAGCCCTGATCTTTAAATTCGTTAAATATAGCCTTAATTAAACTTGATTTTCCAGTACCCTTAGATCCCCATAAAAGTGCGTGATTTGCCCCTTTGTTTTGAATGAAATTTAAAGTATTTTCATAAAGTGCTTTTTTTTGTTTTTCCATACCTACTAAATCTTTTAAAGCAATAGGATCGATTTCAAAAATAGGCTTTAAATAGTCTTTTCTTGCTCTATAAATTGCTGCATAAGTTTTATTCCAATCCATTTTAAGCCTTTCTTAAATGCGTTAAAATTGCCTCTAAAATATCATCATCGTCTTTGCTTTTTGCTTTGATGAGTTCTTTTTCATCATTTAAAGCAGTAAATTGAATATTTTGCTCATAGTTGCTAATACTTTTAAATTTATTTAAAGCTAAAATTTTAATAATAATCAAAGATAAAAATTGCTTAGTATAAACATCAAGTTTTCCAAAGCGATCTTCAATTTCACCTTCGATCTCATAAACCTCATGAACTTGCTCACACTTGCTAAGTCTTCTATAAAGTTCTAATCTTAAGCGATCTTCGCTGATAAGCTCACTATTTAAAAAGGCATTAACATTGAGTTTTAAATCAAGTTTATTTTCTTTTTGATCCACTTCATTTTTACTTAAAGCATTAAGTTCATCTTCTAACATTTTAAGATATAAACTATATCCAATTTGCTCGATATGTCCACTTTGATCTACGCCTAATAAATTTCCACCGCCACGAATTTCAAGATCATGATAAGCCAAAACAGAACCTGCGCCTAAAAAAGAATTACTTTCTAAAGAAACTAGACGCTTTAAAGCATCTTTTGTGATAGCATTTTTATCTTCGATTAAAAAATAACAATAACCTTGCTTATCACTTCTTCCTACACGCCCACGCAATTGGTGCAAATCAGCCATACCAAAACGATCGCTTTTTTCTACTATGATAGTATTTGCATTAGGTAAATCAATCCCACTTTCTACGATAGAGGTACTTAAAAGCAAATCATATTCTTTGTTTTCAAATTTCAACATTTCTTCTTCTTGCACCTTGGCATCGATTTTAGAATGTAAAATCAAAATACGCAAAGTAGAAAAAAGTTCTAATAAATGTTTTTTACACTGCTCTATACTTGCAATATGATTATGAATATAAAAAATTTGCCCACCACGTCTTAACTCTCTTGCTATAGCTTCTTTTAAAAGTGCGTCATCATTTTCTTTGACAAAAGTTCTTACATCCATTCTATCTTCTGGTGGAGTTTGTAAAACACTATAAGATTTTATAGAACTTAAAGCTTGATTTAAGCTTCTTGGTATAGGGGTTGCTGACATGGATAAAATATGTGAATTTTGAGTGATTTCTTTAAGCTTTTCTTTTTGCTTCACTCCAAATTTATGCTCTTCATCAATAATAACAAGAGCTAAATTTTCACATTCTACACTTAAAAGCGCATGAGTTCCTACAACTACACAAGCTTTATTTTCTTTTAAATTTTGTAAAACTTGTTTTTTTTCTGCACTACTTGTAAAGCGATCCAGTTTAAAAACCTTTATATCAAAAGGATCAAAACGCTTTTTTAAGGTTTTATAATGCTGATGAGAAAGCAAAGTTGTAGGCGCAAATAAAAATGCACAAAATCCACTTTTAACCACTGGATAAATAGCATTCATGGCAACTTCTGTTTTTCCAAAACCCACATCACCGCTTAAAAGCCTATCCATAACTTTTCCACTTTGAAAATCTTGCAAAATTTCATGACAAGCTTTCTCTTGATCGCTTGTATAAATAAAACCTGCACTAGTTATAAAATCAGCTTGTCTATTTAAATCCACTGTAATTTTTTTTGCTTGCACCAAAGATCTTTTAGCCGCCATAATAACAATTTCAGAAGCTATGGCTAAAAGTTTAGTCTTTAATTTTTCTTTAAGTTTAATAAAGCTTGTTTTACCTAGTTTATCTAAGCTTGGAATAGATCCACTCACACCCAAATATTTATCAATCAAATAAAGATTTTCCACTGGTAATAAAAGCTTATCAGAATTTTGATACTCTATAGCAACAAACTCTTTTTTTGCTCCGCTTATCACTATCATCTCAAGACCTAAAAATTTGCCCACTCCATAATCTTCGTGCACTATATAATCCCCATTTTTAAGCTCATCTATAATCAAACTAGCTTTTTTTCTTGTTTTTTGTTTTTCTTTTTGATTTAAAGAAATGATTAGCTCTTCAGGACTAATAAGATTAAGCCTTAAATCACTTTTTACAAAATGGATATTTTGAGTATCTTCAAGCTCCAAAGCTTTAAACAAAGCTTCATTTTTAGCTAAAAGTGTGATTTTTTTATTTTTATGAAATTCAAAAAAATCTTTATTGTAAGAACTTTGCAATTCTTTAAATTTTTTAGCTTGAGGTAAAATTTTTGCATTCACAAAACTTATATCTTTTTCATATTCATTAATATCAAACTTTTCACAAGCTAAAAAATCAAGTTCTAAATAATCAAAAAAATCATCAATACACCAAAATCCTAAAGAATTAATATCATGTATTAAAGTATCGCTTTGAAAATCTTCTAATTTGTCCTTAAAAATTTCATAATTTTCTTTGTCAAAATATTTTAAAAAAGGACAAATTTCAAAATATTCTAGTTCATTAGGAATAGACTTTTGACTTTGCAAATCAAAATATCTTATGCTTTCAATCTCTTCGCCAAAAAGTAAAATTCTAATAGGATTTTCTTCATTGATACAAAAAATATCAATAATATCCGCACGAATTGAAATTTCACCTTTATCCTGAACTATATCTACAAATTCGTATCCCAATCTTGAAATTTCATCTTCAAAACATTTCAAATCAAAATTTTGTTTTTTATCGATATGATAATTTTGTAAATGTTTTTTTGAAGGAAGTTTTTTTAAAACAGTATTTAAAGGAGAAATAAGGATTTTTTTTTCTTCTTCTTTATGATAAGCATTTAAAATCTTGCAAAGATCAAAAAGTTCTTTGGAAAAAGCCCTTAAATCATCTCCAAACTGCGCTCTAAAATCAGGTAAAACAAAGGTTTTTAAACCCTTAAATCGTGAAACTTGAGCAAGTAAATCTGCTTGTTTTTCATCTTTACAAAGCAAAAGTTCACAAATTTTTGGATTTTGTAGGTATTCATAAAATGAAGCTTGCATTATTCTTCGTTGTTATTTTCAATAAGTTTGATAGTATCTTCTTTAATTTTACTAGTTCCATTAAAGCGACCGCCATTTTCTATAGAAATTTTTTGCGTTGAAATATCGCCATTAACAACTCCGCCTGCTAAAATTTCTAAACTATTAGCCTCAAGCTGCCCTTCAAAATACCCATTTACTACAATTTTATCTGCTTGTAATTCACCTTTTAAATTTCCATTTTTTCCGATAACTACAATACTTTCAGAATGAATAATACCACTTAACTCTCCATCAACATGAAGCATAGAAGCAAAATAAAATTTACCCTCAATTCTCGCACCTGAAGAAATTACTGTTGTTTCTGAGCTAGAGCTGGATGTTGGGCTGATACCGCCTTTATTAAAGATTGCCATGGAACTCTCCTTTCTTGATTAAAAAAATCATTCATATTTTTTCTTTGCAAATTTAAAAAATACAAAGGTTCTAAAGTTTTATTAATAAACCTTACCTCATAGTGCAAATGCGGCCCCGTAGAAAGACCTGTATTGCCACTATAACCTATCAACTGCCCTTTATTAACAAATTGACCCGCTTTGACTACTTCTTTGCGCATCATATGAGCAAATACTGTTTTAAAACCAAAATTATGCAATAAAATTACATTATAACCATAGCCATTATCATTATAACCTGAAAATTCCACCACTCCACTTGCTGGTGCATAAATAGGAGTACCAATTTCTGCTCTTAAATCAATGCCAGGATGAAATTCCCTTCTTTTTAAAAGCGGATGCTCTCTCCAGCCAAAATTTCCCGTAATACCTTTATTTTCAATAGGCCATCCATTAGGAATTTGTCCCAAAATTCCAAGTTGCTGCTCATTGGTAAGCTGAAGATTATCAAGTCTTGCACTAATTGTAAGATTATTTTCTGCTTCTAAGCCCAAAGCCTCTTCAAAAGAAGCTATTTTATCTTCTATAGCTGCATACTGCTGAGTTTTTTCTTCTATGCTTTTTTGCATTTGCGAATTAGATAATTCCAATTCTTTACTTTTTTTCAAAAGCTCCTCACGCTTTTCACTGATATCACTAAGTTTGCTATCGAGATATTTGATATAAAAACCACTAAAAACTAAAAATAAAACAATAAAAGCAATAGTATAAAAAACTATTTTTTTGATTATTTGATTTAAATAAAAATGTCTTGAACCGTTAATATCTGTAATGGTAATAGTGAATTTATTTTTTACCACACCACTCCTTTAAAAAATTTTCTACCAGCATAAAAGAGCCAAAAACTAGATTTTTTTTATTTTCTTCTAATTTTACAAATTCTTTACATTGTATGCCTAGCTTTGATGCAATACTATAAATTTCATCATCAGCCAGCTTTCGTTCTGCACTTTTATATTTATATATTTGTATTGTATCAATAATAGGCTTTAATGCATTTAAAATTTGAAAAATATCCTTATCTAAATAAGCATTATAAATAAGATTTATTTTTTCTCCTTGAAATTTATCAAGCATAGCCTTAGCAGCCATGGGATTATGACCCACATCAACAAAAAAATTTGGAGAAATTTCTTGGCATCTTCCTTGTAAATTTAACTCTTGTAACTTTTTTAAAGCTTCTAAGGTTTTTTCTTGCGAAGTTAAAATTTCACAAGCCTTTAATGCAAGCTTTAAATTATGCTTTAAAAAATAAGGTAAAACAAACTTTTTACAATAAATCTCAAAATTTTCTTTCAAAAAAGGATTTAAGGAAGAAACTTGCAAATCAGCTTTTTTTAAAAAAGCAATTTTTTTTGCTAAATTTAAAACATTTTGCTCTTGCTCATCACTTATAAGCGCTATAGGTGCCATAATTTTAAGCTTGGTTCTTGCAATATCTTCTAAAGAATTACCCAAAATTTGAACATGGTCAAATCCAATTCTTGTAAAAATATTCATTCTTCTTTCAAAAACAGAAGTAGCATCATATTCTCCACCCACCCCTGCTTCTAAAACAATGAAATCGCATTTTTGAAATAAAATCATAGCTAAAAAAGTAGCATATTCGAAATAACTTAATTTTTGCAAGTCTTGTTTAAAAATTTCTTCAAGTCTTATATGAGCTTGTTCTAATTCTTTATCATTTGCAATCTTACCATCAAGATAAAATCTTTCATTAAAACTGAAAATGTGCGGGCTAGTATAATGCCCTATTTTATAATTTAAATTTTCTAAAAGTTGGGTTAAATATCTACCCGTGCTACCTTTACCGTTTGTGCCTATAAGTTGAATTATAGGAATATTTTTAAAACATTTCTTATATTTTTCATACATTCTAAACATCAAAAAACGGTCAATTTTATCGTAATTTATGCTTTTTTGGGCTAAAAAATTCTCAACTTTCATTATATTGTTCATTAACCGCTGCAATTTGCTTTATTAACTCATCTAAAATATTAATACTTGGTTTACTTTGCTTATCAAGATAAGCCACGTGAATTTTAGGGGTTATAATATCTTGCTTATAAATAAATCTAAAATTTTCTATAGTTTTAAGATTTGTATTTACAAGCTGTGTAATTTCATCTTTGCTTTTTCCTGGCGAAACAATCAAATAACTCTTTTCATCTATCATCCACAGTTCATCAAATTCGCTACAAGAATCTTTTAAAATTTTTTTAAATCGAACAAAAATTTCATTCAAACTTCCCATACCATATTTTTCCATAATGAAACGGTAATTTACTATAGAAAATAAAGCTAAAGAATAATTAACTTTATACTTATTAAAATTTTCATCCATTTTATCAAGCTCTTTAAGAACACTCCAAGCCTCTCTCTCCTCCAAATTTTGCGTGAATTCAATTTGATTATTTAAAGATGTAATTTTTTCTCCAAGTTGTTTAAATTTTAGTTTTAAATCCTCAAAACTAAGTTTTACTTCCCCATTTTCATCTGGTTTTAAGGTATTGATAAAATCCATATTTTTTTCATTCGATTTATTAAGCAAAACAAGTAATTCATAGATTTTTTTTAGATTATCATTAAAAAAATTTAAATTTTTTTGGACATACATATTATCAACCATTATGCGATGATTGATAAATTCCATTAATTCGTTCTTAAAATTTTCTTCGCCTATTACAAAAGGCTTTTGTGTTAAATTTTGTATAAAACCTTGAATTTTTAAATCTTCTACCAATGAAGGATTTAAACCCAAGCATAATAATTCACTAAAGTGCTCATAACTACGCTCTTCAAGTTTAACTAAGAGTTTTTTAATCACGCTATCATAATCATCATATTTACTAATGCCATATTTACGAGCTTGTTCTTCTAAATTATTTTCATCATAATTTCTTTCAAGCTCTTTCCATTTTTTGGTAAGCAAGTAAATACTTTCACTATCCATAGTTTTAGAAATTCTAATCGAAGTCACCTTAGCCAAATCTCTTATCTTTTTATCCTTACTTATTTGCAAAGTTTTAGATATAGTATATAAAAAATCAAAAAATTCACTAAATTGTTTTCCGCTTTGTCTATTTAAAACAGAAATTAAAAAACTAATTAGTTCTTCTAAACTTCTTATAGTTTTAGAATTTAATTCTTGTTGATAAATCGGTAAAAGCAAGGTTTTGTATTTGTCAAGTTTAGCTTTATTTGAGCTTGTGATACCATATTTTAAAGATAATTCTTCAAAAATTTCCGTATAATTTTCAGGAGTTGGTTTTAGTTTTCTTTCTTTTAATGCAATTAAAGTTTGCTTTGCTATTTCATTAGTATTTGGAATCACGTTTTTGCCCTTTAATAGCAATTACGGAAATAAACTCATCAAATGCCTCGCTTGAAGCTGCTCGAATAGCCTCATACCTTGCAGAATCACTAATAATACTATTTGGAGAAATTTCAAAATTATAACTTCCACTTGTACTAAAAGCCTGACTTGAACCATCTTTAAAGACAACATTAAAATCTAAATTTAATTTAGCTTTATAACTAATAACATAGCCATTTTTATCATAAGCTAAAGGAATAAATTCTAAATTATTCATTTTAACATTAATTACATCATCTGCCTCGTGTTTTAAAGCAAGTTTACGCCCTAATTTTGAAATTACCATTTCTTTTAAAGTATCGGCAACATAGATACTATTTTTTGGGTCTTGTTGACTTAATTCAACATTAACATAAACCTTCTCATCAAAAATATTATTAGCGATTTTTGATGTAGGAACATATCCACAAGCACCTAAAAATAAACCTATACAAAAAATTAAAATCTTTTTCATTTAATCACTAGATTAACTAGCTTTCCTTCCACATAAATTTCTTTAACTATACTCTTACCTTCAAGCCATTTAGCAGTATTTTCTTTTGCAAAAGCTAAAATTTCTTCTTTGCTCGCACTACTTGAAATTTCAAATTCAGCCCTTTTTTTACCATTAATACTTACAGCTAAATTTAAAGTATCTTTTACAAAAACCTCTTCTTTAAGTTCTAATTTTTTGAAATTTTTACATTTAAAAAGCTCCTCGCTAAGCTCAAAACAAACATGAGGAATAATAGGCTCTAAAATATTTAAAATAATATAAAAAGCCTCTTGCTCCAAAGCTTCATTTTTACAAAGCGCTAAAGCATTTAAAGCCTCCATACAAGCTGCAATTAAAGTATTGAAAGCAAAACTTTGATGATAAACTTCAAAGGATTTTTTCAAAGCTTCATATACCTTTAATCTTGCATATTTTTCTTCTTTATTTAAATTTTCTTGTTTTAATTCTACAAGCTCACCTTTTTTAACATTTTGCGCCCTATCATAGAGTTTGCAAATAAATCTATAAGCCCCTTCAACAGCATCATCATTCCATTCAAGCTCTTTAGCCGGAGGCGCAGCAAAAAGTATAAAAAGTCTTGCGGTATCAGCACCGTATTTTTCTATAATCTCATCAGGATCTACAACATTGCCTTTTGATTTTGACATTTTAGCACCATCTTTTAACACCATACCCTGAGTTAAAAGTCTATCAAAAGGTTCATTTTGCGTTAAATAACCCAAGTCTCTTAAAGCTTTTTGGAAAAATCTCGCATAAAGTAAATGCAAGATTGCATGTTCAATACCACCTATATATTGATCCACACTCATCCAATACTTTACACTTTTTTCATCTAAAGCTTTTTCCTGCCAAGTTTTCTCATCACTTGCAAAACGTGCAAAATACCAAGAACTTTCAAAAAAAGTATCTAAAGTATCGCTTTCTTTTTGAGCCTCTTTGCCACATTTTGGACAGATACAATTTTTCCAAGTTGGATGTTTATCAAGTGGATTGCCCTCTCCTGTAATTTGCACATCTTCAGGCAGAGTAATAGGTAAATTTTCTAGTTTTTGAGGTACTATACCACAGCTTTGACATTTAATCATAGGAATAGGCGCACCCCAATATCTTTGACGCGAAACACCCCAATCACGAATTTTAAAATTTACAACCCTTTTTCCTATATTTTTAGCTTCAAACTGAGAAATGATTTTTAATCTTGCCTCATTACAATCAAGATTATCAAATTCTTGACTATGGATTAATTTTCCTGATTTTTGCGTATAAGGTAAATTTTCTTGAGTTTGAATAACTTGTTTGATGGCAAGATTATATTTTGTTGCAAATTCAAAATCTCTTTCATCATGAGCTGGAACAGCCATAACCGCTCCACTACCATAATCAGCCAAGACAAAATTAGCCACCCATAAAGGAATTTTTTCTCCGCTTAAAGGATGAATGGCATAAATTCCTAAAAAATAACCTTCTTTTTCAGAACTTTGTCTTTCTCTTGGGCTTTGATTTTGAATAGCTTTGATTTTATTTAATACATCTTGATTTAATAAATTTTGCGAAAGCAAATTTTGAACAATTTTATGTTCTGGAGCTAAAGCGATATACGAAACTCCATAAATTGTATCTGCTCTTGTAGTAAAAACTTCTAAAGAACTTTCTTTAGTTTTTTGCTTGCTTTCTTCGTCTAAATTTAAAGAAAATTCCAAACCTTCGCTTTTACCAATCCAATTTTCTTGCATAGTTAAAACTTGATTAGGCCATTTATCTTTTAATTCTTCTAAATCTTTTAAAAGTTCCTCAGCATAAGCAGTGATTTTTACATAATAACCTGGCATTTTTTTCTGCACCACTTCATGACCACAACGCCAACATTTTCCGTCTTCAACTTGCTCATTAGCCAAAACCGTTTGATCTTGTTCACACCAATTTACATTTGCTTCTTTAGTGTAAATCAAACCTTTTTCAAACATCTTAATAAAAAATTCTTGCTCAAATTTTGTATAAAGTGGATCTGAAGTAGCAAGCATTCTTTTTTTAGAAAAAGAAAAACCTAAAGAAAAAAGTTCTTTTTTCATATAAGCTATATTTTCATAAGTCCATGACTTAGGATGAATTTTATGTTTAATAGCTGCATTTTCAGCAGGCATACCAAAACTATCAAAACCTATAGGATGTAAAACATTAAAACCTATCTTGCGATAATATCTTGCTAAAGCATCACCTATAGTATAATTTCTTACATGCCCCATGTGAATGCGTCCGCTAGGATAAGGAAACATCGATAAAATATATTTTTTAGGCAAATTTAAATCATCTTTTGGCTCAAAATATTCCTTTTCATCCCAAATTTTTTGCCATTTTTTTTCTATTAAACTTGCTTCATAAGCCATAAATTCTCCTTACACTGTTCCTTTTTCATACATTGCACGATTGCGTTCTTTATCTTGTTTTCTTTTTGCTTTTTCAATTTCTTTATTTCTAAACTCAAGCACACTAAATTTAAACCATAATAATGTCGGACTTGCAACAAAAATAGAGCTTAAAGTTCCCGCTATAATACCTACAATTAAAGCCAAAGAAAATCCTTGTATCATTTCCCCGCCAAAGAAATAAAGTATCACAACGGTTGCTAAAGTTAACCCTGAAGTTAAAACCGTTCTTGATAAAGTTGCTGAAACACTTTCATTGATAATAGGTGCAAGTTCGGTTTTTTTACTTGTTTTAATGCCTTCTCTGATTCTATCAAAAATAATAATTGTATCATTCAAAGAGTATCCAAGCACAGTTAAAACAGCAGCCAAAGTATCTAAATTGACATCAATTTTAAATAAAGAAATTGCTCCTAAAGTAATCACAACATCATGAATTTCACTGATTATAGCCGCAAGAGCAAAACGCCACTCAAAACGCAACGCTATATAAATTAAAATTGCTATCAAAGATACAGCTATAGCCATAAGTCCTTTATTTCTAAGTTCATCACCTACTTTTGGTCCTACCACATCAGCACGACGCACCTCAAATTTTCCCGTATCCTTTAAAAGAGTGCTTATATGCTCGCCTATATCATTGCTTACATTATCATTACTTCCTAAAAAGCGTATAGTTACTTCTTCATTGCTTCCAAACTCAGTTACAGATAAATTTTGAAAAGTTCCTTGATTTTCTAAAATTTCTCGAATTTGCGTTATAGGAGCTGCATTTTCATATTTAAGCTGAACTAAAGTTCCTCCGCTAAAATCAATGCCATATTGTAAACCCCTATCCCAAAGTAAATAAATAGAACCAAAAAACAAAATAAAAGAAAGGGAAATAGCAGCAAAACGCATTCTCATAAAATCATAAATTTTCTTTTCGCTAAAAAACTGCATTATCTTCTCCTATAGCCAAACCAAAATCTTGTATTATTATTTTTTTCTATGCGTTGCATAAAATAATCAAACATTCCGTGAGTTCCTAAAATAGCTGTAATCATAGAAACAACGATACCAATTCCCAAAGTCACAGCAAAACCTTTAACTGCTCCTGTTCCATAGGCATAAAGTGCTACCGAAGTAACTAAAGAAGTGATATTTGAATCTATAATCGCACTCATAGCATTTTTATAACCTTGTTCTATACTAACTCTTATATTTACTCCATCTCGCAAGAGTTCTCGTATACGCTCATTGATAATCACATTTGCATCTACTGCCATACCCACAGTTAAAACAAGTCCTGCCATCCCTGGTAAAGTTAAAGTTGCTCCAAACATAGCCATAACAGCAACTACTACCAAAACATTAACTAGCATTGCAATATTTGCAAAAATTCCTGCCACACCGTAATACATCATCATAAATACTACAATAAAAACCGATGCACCGATTAAGGCTATCATACTCATTTTAATACTATCAGCACCTAAAGATGGTCCTATGCTTCTTTGTTCAAGTAATTTTACAGGCGCAAGCAAAGCTCCACTTCTTAAAGCTACCGCCACATCGCGTGCTTCTTCTTGAGTAAAAGCTCCACTGATTTGCCCACTACCTCCGCCTATGCGTTCATTGATAGATGGAGCAGAATATACTTTATTATCAAGTACAATAGCAAGACGCTTTCCAACATTTGCTCCTGTATAATCAGCAAATTTTTTAGAACCCTCGGCATTTAAAGTAAAATTAATCACAGGATAATTACTCTTATCACTAATCCCTACTCTAGCATCAGTAAGCATAGATCCATCTAAAATAGGTATACTTTTTAAGGTATATTTTAAATTTGGATTTCTAGAATCAGGCACTAAAATCAGTCCATAACTCGCAGCCTCAGCGTCGCTCATTGTGGAAGCTTGACCCATTTTAGAATCATCAACTTCCATAAGTTGTAAATGTGCTGCTTTTGTGATGCGTTCTTTTGCTCTTAGTTCATCTTCTTTGGTTTTAATCCCTGCAAGTTCAACCAAAATCTTATCATTACCTTGTTTAGCAACTGTTGGCTCTGCTAAACCAAATTGATCAAGCCTATTTCTTATGGTTTCAACTGCTTGCAAAAGTGCAAAATTTTCTATATTTTTTACTTCTTCTGAGGTAAAAGAAATTTTATAGTGCATATTTTCACTTTGTATATTAATTCCTTTTATTTCTTTAAGCAAATTTTCAACTTTTGCAATATCCGCATTATCAAGCAAAGTAAATTCTAAAATATCATCATGGGTATTTAAGCCGTCATTTAAAATATTTTCTTTATTAAAAGAATAACTCAATGAAGATGCAATTGATTTTATTTTAGATTTTACAGCTTCTTCATTATCTACACCTAAGAGCATATAAAGCCCACCTTGCAAATCAAGCCCTAAATTAATCTTCACACCACGTTCTGACTGCAAAAAAGAAGGGAGTGAAAAAGCCACTCCAAAAATAAATACCGCTATAAAAATAATCAAGCGATAATTGATTTTAGAATTACGCATCAATTTTCTTTGCTATAAATTCTCTTGAAATTTTTGCAGTAACATTGTCTTCATTAAGCTTAACTTTGATAAAATCCTCCTCTGGTTTTACGACTTCACAAATAAGTCCGCCATTAGTGATGATTTTATCTCCTTTTTGCAAAGACTCAAGCATTTGTTTATGTGCTTTTGCTTGTTTTTGTTGCGGTCTGATCACCAAGAAATAAAAAATTGCAAATAACACTACAAGAGGTAATAATGAAGTTAAAATTGAATTTTCTGCCATATTTTTCCTTTATTCCAAAAAAATTAAACACTAATTCTATCATTTTTAAAATAATAAAAGTCTTTTTTATTGCAATTTTACTTTCAAATTCTATTTATCTATCATTTTTTGAAAATATTTTTACACAAACCATTAGCCCATTTTTAGCTATTTACGGGTTAGTTTTACTTCTAAAAAGTAAAAATTCTAAACAATATTTTTGGATAGGTTTTTTTGTAGGGATTCTTTGGTTTTGGTGGATTGGTTTATCTTCAATTTATTTTAATCTAAACTATTTAGTACCAATTATACCAATTATCATTGGTTTTATTTATGGACTACTTTTTAGATTATGTTATTTATTAAAATTTGATTTTTTAAGACTTTGTGGAATTTTTTGCATAAGTTTTATCCATCCTTTAGGATTTGATTGGCTTAATTGGGGAATTTTTACAGTTTATGGTTTTTTTGACCCGAGTTATCGTGGTATTATTTGCATATTTTTAATAGCATATTTCATCTATGAGGGTTATATATCAAGATATTATAAAATAGCAATTGTTCTTGTTTTATTCTTTAGTGGATTTCAATATAATGAAAAACAAGCTCAAACTCTTAATTTAAACTACAAACTCATCAATACTAATATCTCTCAAGATCAAAAATTTTTACAAGAAAATTTAAAATCAAATTCTGATATCCTAATTCAAGATATATTTCAAGCTATAAATGAAAAAAAAGAACTTGTAATCTTGCCTGAAACCGCTTTTGCTTTTGATTTAAAAAATACCAAATATGAACTTATGCTTAAAGAATTATCTTATAAAATTACCATTATTACGGGAGCATTTTATACTGAAAAAGAGCATACTTACAATAGCACGTATATCTTTAAAAAAGGCAATGTCTATATTTTAAATAAGCATTTTTTAGTTCCCTTTGGTGAAGAAATTCCATTTTTTAAAGACTTAATAAAAAAATATTTTCTTAAAAATATTGAAGAATTTTCCCAAGGTCCTATACAAAGCAAATATAAATTAGACAATCAAATTATTACAAATGCAATTTGTTATGAAGCTACCAAAGAACAAAACTATCAAAATTCACAAATTATTATAGCTCTAAGCAACAATGCTTGGTTTAATAATAGCAGCGAATACAAACTCCAACAACTCTTAATGAAATTTTATGCAAGTAAATATGGGGTTAGTGTTTATCATGCTACAAATGGTAAAGAGAATATAGTTATACTCCCTAAAAAGCTTTTAAGTAAAGATTGGAAAAAATTTATCCAAAGAAATATTTAATGATAAAAAATAATATTAAAATTTTAATTTTAAAGTAATTTAAGTTATTTTATATTATAATTCTGTCAAATAATATTTTGACTTAGAGGGGTTTTTACCCCAAAGCTAAATTAATTTAGCTTCCTTCCTAACTTTTATATTTATGGGGGATATTGAAAAATATCCCTCTAAGTCAAAAATTAATACAACTTCATTAATTCTTTATAATTATACAAGCCTTATTTAAGCTTGTATAATATTGTTAATTTTTTAAAGCAGCTTTTTAAACTGTTCTAGAGCATCAAGTTGTTCCCAAGGATAGTCCTTTTGTCCTACTTGCCCACGAGCCGCTACATCCGCATAAAGAAAAGTTTCTTTACTTGGTTTATCCAGATGAAATTTATCACGGATCCAATTTGGCGTTAAAGAGAAGTTTTGCATAACAAAATCACTTAAAACATCATCATTTACACTGGTATTTGTGCCCATACAATCCACACTTACCGAAGTAGGTTTTGCAACACCTATAGCATAACTAAGTTGAACAATACATTTTTTAGCAAGCCCTGCTGCAACTATATTTTTAGCTAGCCATCTACCTGCATAAAGTCCACTTCTATCAACTTTAGTATAATCTTTGCTCGATTGTGCGCCACCACCTATTGGAGAATAACCTCCAAAACTATCTACTATAAGTTTTCTTCCTGTTAAACCACTATCATGTAAAGAAGAATGATTAATATATTTACCAGTTGGATTGATTAAAATTCTAGTCTTATTAGGGTCAAAAAGTTCTTTTGGTAAATTACTATCTAAGATAAGTTTCATCACCAAAGATCTTAAATCTTCTATTTTCATACTTTCAACACAAGGCGCAGAAACTACTATAGTATGAATACTTTGCGGTTTGCAATTTTCAAAATTCGCCTTAGTGCCATAATCAATAGTTACTTGAGTTTTAATATCCACGCCAAGTTCGTGTGGATTTGCTTTTGCATAAGCGTAGACTTTATCACATAACATTCTTGCATAGCTAATGGCTGCTGGCATGTATTCTTCAGCCTCACAACTTGCAAAACCAAACATAATGCCTTGATCACCTGCCCCTGTTTCGCCATCTTCTTGATCAACACCTTGATTGATATCAGGGCTTTGTTCATTTAAAAACACCATAACATCAACTTCATCAGGATGCAAACACTGCTCTTTGTTAAAATGCCCTGCCCCATCATAACCAATGTTTTTTAAAACATCTTTAACTAAATTATCGTAATCAGCTTTACTAAGTTTGTGATTTGACTTAACTTCGCCTCCTATCACAACCTTATTTCCTGCGACAAAAACCTCACTCGCCACCCTTGAATTTTTGTCATTTTTCAAGAGTATATCCACTATCGTATCAGCGATTATATCAGCGCACTTGTCTGGATGACCTGCACTTACGACTTCTGAAGTGAATAGATACATAAAAAGTCCTTTCATTTAAAATGAACCACAATTGTATCCAAATAAACTTATCAAAGCTTGATAAATTAAAAATTCTCTAAAATTAAGCAAAAATTAGCTAAAATCAACTTCTGATGTAAAAAATATTTAAAAGGTTTTTATGTTTTCTAAAATCATTCAAAGCTACGCTAAAGGCAACCTCATAGTTCAAATTTGCATAGGTATAGTACTAGGAATACTTATAGGCATTAGTTCTAAAGAAATATCTGAAATTGCAAATTTACTCGGAATACTTTTTACAAGTGCCTTAAAAGCTATCGCTCCTATGCTTGTTTTTGTTTTGATTTTAACTTCAATTTGCACTAAAGATTTTTCTCAAAGTGGTGCTAAGATCAAAAATATTATCATTTTATATATAGTAGGCACCTTTCTTGCTTCAGCTTGTGCGGTTCTTGCTAATTTTTTCTTTCCTGTAAAGCTTGTTTTAGATGGAATTCAAACCGCTACAAACTCATCTCCAACCCACATGAGTGAGATTTTTAAAGATCTTTTATTTAAAATTGTCGATAATCCTATAAATGCTCTTTCAAGTGGGAATTATTTAGGAATTTTAACCTGGGCAATAGCTGGAGGCATAGCATTAAAACACTGCTCTAACGAAGTAAAACAAGTTTTTATAGATATCAATGAAGGGGTTTTGAAAATTGTTAAATTTGTAGTAAAACTTGCTCCTTTTGGAATTTTTGGACTTGTGGCTAATTCTGTAGCACAAACAGGAGCACAAGGCTTACTAAGCTATATAAAACTTTTATTTTTACTTGTAGCTACTATGCTTTTTGTTACTTTTGTTATCAATGCCTTAATAGTTTTTTTTTATACAAGAAAAAATCCTTTTCCTTTGATTTTTATCTGCTTAAGACACAGTGCATTTTTTGCTTTTTTCACAAGAAGTTCAGCGGCAAATATCCCTGTTAATATGGCACTTTGCGCCAAACTTGGCATAGATAAAGAATTTTATGGCATTTCTATACCTTTAGGAGCTACTATCAACATGGCAGGAGCGGCAGTTACTATAGCTATTTTAAGTCTTACTACAGCCAATACCGTTGGTATAGAAATCAGTCTTTTGCAAGCCCTTTTATTAAGCATTATTGCCACCTTTGCAGCTTGCGGGGCTAGCGGAGTTTCGGGTGGATCCTTACTGCTTATACCTTTGGCTTGTTCTTTATTTAATATAGACTATGATATTGCTATGAAGGTAGTTGCCATAGGTTTTATTATAGGGGTTATTCAAGATAGTGTTGAAACTGCTTTAAATAGTTCTACAGATGTTCTTTTTACAGCAATTTGTTCTAAAAATGAATTAAATTATAATATCAAATAAGGTAAAAGCATGCGTCATCTCATCACTACAAAGGATTTTAATAAAGTCGAAATTATGGAGCTTTTTAAAGAAGCAAGTGATTTCTTAGATGAAAAACCTAGAACTTTTCTTAAAGGAAAAAGTATCACGACAATTTTTTTTGAAAACTCTACACGCACCCTTTCATCTTTTGAAAGCGCTGCAAGAAGATTAGGTGCTAGGGTTTTACGCCTTGATGTTTCAAGATCAAGCTCTAGCAAAGGAGAAACTCTTTATGATACTGCTGCTAATTTAGATGCCATGAGTCCTAATGCTATTGTTATAAGACACGCAAACTCAGGAGTTCCTTTGATATTGGCAAAGCATATGCATTGTCCAGTTGTTAATGGAGGAGATGGAAAACACGCCCATCCTACCCAAGCTTTGCTAGATTTATTCACTATTTATAATCATTTTCAAGGCGATGTCAAAGGTAAGAAAATTTGCATCGTAGGTGATATTAAAAATTCCCGTGTTGCAGCGTCCAATATAGAACTTTTAAGCAGATTTAATCTTGATATTACCCTAGTAGCTCCACCACATTTTATGCCCAATACCCATCTTAAAAAACATTATAAGCTTGATGAGAATATCATAGCAAATTCAGATATTATTATGAGTCTTAGAACACAAACAGAAAGACATAATAAAACCGTTTATGCTTCACTTAAAGACTACGCAAATGATTTTTGCATTCAAAAAAGCTTAGTAAAAGATAAAAAGCTTATTTTACTACATCCAGGCCCTGTAAATCGCAATATTGACATAAGTGATGAAATGATGAGTGATGAAAGAACTTTAGTTTTAAAACAAGTTAAAAATGGAGTGGCTATTAGAATGGCTGTTCTTAAAAAACTCATACTAGAAAATGAAGGATAAAAAATGTTAGAATGGGATTTAAGCGCTTTATTTCACGATAAAGAAACATTACAAAATTTTACACAAGATCAAATCCAACAAAGTTTAAATTTTAAAAAAGACTATGAAAATAAACTCTATACATTAAATGCTAATGAGTTTTTACAAGCTTTAAAAGATTATGAAAATTTAAATCAAGCTCTTGGCAAAATCATGACTTATGCTTATTTGCTTTTTGCTAAAAACACTCAAAATGGTTCTTTTTACGCACAATACGAAGAAGAATGCAAAAAAATAGAAGAAAATTTACTCTTTTTCGAGCTTGAATTTTGTGAGTTAGTTCCTGAAAAAAGTCAAGAATTTACAACTTTTTGTAAAGATTATGATTTTTATCTTTCTAATTTATTGCAAAACAAACGCTATAATCTTAGCAAAAACGAAGAACGCATTATGCTCTATCTTTCAAATACAGGTGCAAATGCTTTTAGTAGGCTTTTTGATGAAAGTATGAGTGCTTTAAAAATCCCTTTTGAAGGTAAAAAACTTAGCGAAGAAGAAATTCTAAGCAAAATGTATGACGAAGATAGAAAAATACGCAAAAAAGCTGCTAAAAAATTCAGTAAAGTTTTGCAAAAAAATAGCAGACTTTTAAGTTTTATTATCAATATGATAAAAACAGAAAGAAAAAATATAAGCTTATTAAGAGGTTATGAAAATGCTGAAATTTCAAGACATATCAGCAATCAAATTTCGCAAAAAAGCGTTGATTCCTTGATAGCAAGTGCGCAAAAACATTTTAACCTAGTATCGCAATTTTACAAAAGAAAAAAACAAATTTTGGGCTATGATGAGCTTAAAGACTATGATAGATATGCACCCATAGGAAAAGAAGCAAGTTTTGATTTTAAAACAAGTAAAAATATTGTTTTAGAGGCATTTCAAGCTTTTTCTCCGCAATTTTATGATATAGCAAAAAATGCTTTTAATCAAGGCTGGATTGATGTTTATCCACAAGAAAATAAACAAGGGGGTGCTTTTTCACATTCTGCAACTTCTGATGCGCATCCTTTTGTTTTATTAAACTACACCGATAAAAGGCGTGATCTTTTTACACTTGCACATGAATTAGGACACACTATCCATCAAAAACTTTCTTACAATGTAAGCTACTTAAATCAAAACACACCTTTAACCACCGCAGAAACAGCTTCAGTTTTTGCCGAAATGCTCGTATTTGATTTTATTAAAGATAAGTTAAAAAAAGAAGAACTCCTATCTTTATATGCAAATAAAATCGAAGATATTTTTGCAACTTTTTATAGACAAATTAATTTTACTTGTTTTGAAAGACGCTTACATGCTCAAGAAAATGAATTAAGCACCGAAGAAATCAATAAAATTTGGATGGAAGAATCTCAAAAAATGTTTCAAGATAGCGTAAAACTTACAAAAAATTATGCTTCTTGGTGGAGTTATATTCCTCATTTTATCCATTCTCCTTTTTACTGCTATGCTTATGCTTATGCCCAACTTTTAGTTTTAGCTCTTTATGGACTTTACAAAAGCAAAAAATGTGAAAATTTTAAAGAACTTTATATCAAAATGCTTTCTTTAGGTGGAAGTGTGAGTCCAAAAGAACTAGTAGGAATGTTTGGATTTGATATAGAAGATGAAAATTTTTGGGAAATAGGCATAAAAGAAATTCAAAAACTCATCAATGAATTTATGGAGTTACAATCATGCTAGAAACAATCTTAAAAAATAAAAATTTTATCCATACCATGCAAAAGCATTGTTATGAAGTTATTTCACACCTTATAGAAGAAAATATAGAATTTTCTATAGTTGCAAATACAAATTTCATAGATTTCAACCCTGAACTTCCCAAAGAGCTTGATGTTAAACAAAATCCTTATGCTCTTTTTGCCCTTGGAGGATACACCTTTGAATCCATACAGCTAAATAAAGATTTCATTCAATTTCACGCAGGTTTTGGTAATGATGATTTTGATAGTTTTGTAAAGGTTGATTTAGGAGCTATCACGCAAATTCAAATAGAAAATAGCATTTTATTTGTTAATTTTAGCCTTTATAAACGTGAAAATAGTAAAAATTTACAAAAATCTAAAAATATATTTTTAAATAATCCAAAAAATAAAGATATTTTCAAAAAATGAATCTATTTGAAGATTTAAATGATAGCCAAAAACAAGCGGTAAGCCACATTGATGGAGCTATGCTTATCCTAGCAGGTGCAGGTAGTGGAAAAACCAAAACTATCACCACTCGTCTTGCTTATCTTATCGGTGAAGTAGGCATCCCCTCGCATAACACTCTTACTCTTACTTTTACGAATAAAGCAGCTAGTGTTATGCGTCATAGAGCATTAAATTTTCTACAAGGTAATCACAATCCTTTGCTTTGCACCTTTCACAAATTTGGACTTTTATTTTTAAAACTACACTTTGAAAGATTGGAGCGTAAAAATAGTTTTATTGTTATCGATACAGATGATACAAAAAAAATAATTAAAGATTTAATCCATGATAAAAACAAAGATAATGTCTATGATATTATCAAATACATATCTTATTGTAAAAATGAAGGCAAAAGAGTAAGCAATGTCTTTGAAGATTTAAATTTACTAAAAGAACATAATTTTGAAAAATATCAAAATGAATACAAATTTGCCAACTATTACCGTGCTTATGAAGAATACTTATTAAAGCAAAATTTTGTAGATTTTGATGATCTTTTATTGCTAAGCAATCTCATTTTGGAAAATGATATAAATTTTGCCAAAGAACAAAGCTTACTTTATAATTACATTACAGTTGATGAGTATCAAGATACTAATACCTTGCAATATAAAATTCTAAAAAATCTATGTTGTATGCATGAAAATATCACAGTTGTTGGTGATGATGATCAAAGTATTTATAGTTGGCGTGGAGCAAAAATTGAAAATATTTTAAATTTTCAAAACGATTTTAAAAATGTTAAACTTGTAAAACTTGAACAAAACTATCGTTCAGTAGGGACTATTTTACAAGCAGCAAATAATCTCATATCTCACAATGAGCAACGACTTGGAAAAACTTTAATCTGCACTAAAGATACTGGGGAAAATATTAAAATATTAAAAAACGAAAACGAAAAAGATGAAGGTTTATATATCGCTCAAGAAGTGAAAAAATTGCTAAATTCTGGAGTAGAAGCTAAAGAGATCGCCGTTTTATTTCGAGTTAATGCACTATCAAGAGCAATAGAAGAAGCATTTATGAAGGAAAAAATTTCTTATAAACTGCTTAGCGGTATGCGTTTTTATGAAAGATTAGAAATAAAAGATTTAATCTCGTATCTTAGACTTATCTTAAATCCAAACGATGATTTGTCATTTAGGCGTATTATTAATCGCCCTAAAAGATCCATAGGAGAAAAAGCCCTAAAAAATTTAGAAGAATATGCAAAAAAACGTCAAATTTCACTTTTTGATGCCTTATGTGAAAGCGATGGCGGTGTAGGAATTTTAACAACAAAAAAAGCACAAAATGAAGCAAATATTTTTATACAAAATATTCACACTCTAAAAAGCTACGATAATGCAAAAAAGGTTTTTGATAATATAGAAGAATTATTTAAAATCAAAGATTATTTTTCAGAGCAAGATGATGGAGATGAAAGAATCAGAAATCTTGATGAGTTTTATGCTAATCTAAGAGAAAAACTCAAAGAAGATCCCGAAGCTTCTTTAGAAGATCTACTTAGTGAAATTTCTTTATTAAGTGATCAAGATAATTTAGATGAAGAATGTGTTTGCTTGATGAGTATTCATGCTAGCAAAGGTTTGGAATTTGATTATGTTTTTATAATAGGCTTTGATGAAGGATTTTTTCCTTTAAATAGCGAAGAAAATCTCGAAGAAGAACGCCGTCTTGCTTATGTTGCCATCACTCGCGCCAAAAAATTTCTCACAATAAGTGTTGCAAATTCTCGTTTTTATCATGGTTCAAGAGCAAATATCAATCCTAGTCGCTTCTTAGAAGAAAGTAAATTAATCAATGAAAAATCAAAAAATCAAAATATACAAAAAACTAGCTTTTGTAAAGGAGATCTAGTTAAACATAAAATTTTTGGCATTGGTAGGGTTGTTGAAGTTAATAAAAGCGGAAAAGAGGAAAAGCTTAATATTAATTTTGGTGGTATAATGCGTGTAATCATGGCAAGCTTTGTGGAAAAAGCAGTATGAACAAGATCTTTGCAGCCTTTAAACCAAGGGGTTTGAGCTCTAATGCCTTTTTAAGCACTTTAAAGAAAAAATATAAAAATAAAAAAGCAGGATATTCTGGCACTCTTGATCCTTTCGCCAAAGGGATTTTAATCGTTGCATTTGGACAATACACAAAACTTTTCCGTTTTTTAAAAAAAACTCCAAAAACCTATAAAGCTACTTTATGGCTTGGAGTTTACTCCTTAAGTCTTGATGATCAAAATATAAAAGAAATTAAAAATATAAAAGAATTTGATCTTGCAAATTTACAACAAATCGTTGATCAAATGCAAGGAATTATCTCCTATACACCACCGCAATTTAGCGCCAAAAGAATCAATGGAACTCGCGCCTATGAACTTGCAAAAAAAGGTATAGAAGTAAATTTAAAACCTTGTCAAATGGAAGTATTTGATTGCAAGATCTTAAGCTATAATCATCCTTTTTTAAATATTGAAATCACAGTCAGTGAAGGTGCTTATATAAGATCTTATTGCGAACTTTTTGCTAGAAAACTAGGTATTAATGCGACTTTAAGCTCTTTAGAGCGCATTAAAGAAGGTAAATTTGTTTATAATAATGAGAAAAGCTTAAATGTGTTAAAATACATTAACCTAAAGCCAAATTTTATCAAGAATTTAAGTAAACTCGAAAATGGTGCTAAAATTTTTGTCGAAGAATTAGAATTTCATGATGAAGGAGATTATTATATTGAAACAGAAAAATATTTTAGCGTAATTAATATTAAAGAAAATACAGTAAAATATCTTCTGAATAAGGTTGAAAAATGTTAATATTATCAAGAAAAGAAAATGAAAGTATAATTATCGGAGAAGGTATAGAAATCAAAGTCGTTCAAACAGGGAAAGGATATGCCAAAATAGGCATAGAAGCTCCAAAATCTCTTATGATACTTAGAAAAGAACTTGTTCAACAAGTAAAGGATGAAAATTTGCATTCTGTTGTTCAGAATGATATTAAACTTGATGACTTAAGCAAAAAACTAATCAAATGAAAGCTTACGCTAAAGCAAATATTTTTTTAAAACTTACCGGTTTTGACTCAAGAAAATATCATCTTTTAGAATCACGATTTATACTTTTAAAAGATCTTTTTGATGAGCTTGAGCTTGTTGATAAAGAATCAGACTCTAAAAAAGAATTTGAAATCATTAGTAATTTTAAATGCGAAAATAATATTATTCAAAAGGCTTATTTGCTACTTTCTAAAAGATATAATAACGAATTAAAAGAATTATTTAGCAAAAAAAGCCTAAAACTCACAAAAAATATCCCAGTATGTGCTGGGCTTGGTGGTGGAAGTAGCGATTGTGCGAGTTTTTTACTACTAATGAATGAAACCCTAAATTTAAAATTAAACCTACAAGAACTTATAAATTTAAGCATACAACTAGGAAGTGATATTGCCTTTTTTTTAAGTGGCTTTCACTCTGCTAATGTAAGTGGCTGTGGTGAAATTATAAAAGAATTTGAAGATGACATACCTAATTTAAAATGGACTTTTCCACAAATATCTTGCCAAACTAAAGCTGTTTATGATGAATTTGATAGAGGAATATTTGACTTTCAAAAAAACAATAATCAAGCGCAAATCTACAAAAAACTCAGCACAAAAGAGTTGTTACAAAACTTTAAAAACAAAGAATTAAATGATTTATTTACTCCTTGTGCAACTTTATATCCTAAAATGAAGTCTTACTTACAAGAAGATTTTTTTCTAAGCGGTAGCGGTAGTAGTGTTTTTAAGGTTGATCGATGAAAATTATTGCGAGAAATAAAAAAGCTTTATTTGATTATAGCATCATAGAACGCTTTGAAGCCGGAATTGTCCTTAAGGGAAGTGAAGTTGTAGCTTTAAGAGCAGGAAGAGCAAATCTTAAAGACTCTTTTGTTCGCATTATAAAAAATGAGATTTTTTTACTTAATTCTCATATTTCATTGCTTCATACTACACATTCTTTCTATAAACACGAAGAAAGAGATGCTAGAAAGCTTTTAATGCATAGAAAGCAAATTGATAAATTATTAGGTAAAGTAAGTATAGAAGGATATACTATCGTTGCATTAGATCTTTATTTTAACACAAAAAATAAAGTAAAAGCCACTCTTGCTTTAGCTAAAGGGAAAAATTTGCACGACAAGCGTGAAACTTTAAAGAAAAAGCAAGCCGATTTAGAAGCTAGAGCTGCTATGAAAAATTATAAATAAAGGAAATTAAATGAAAAAAATTTTAACCCTATTTTTAATAAGTTTAGCATTTTTTCTTAATGCTTGCTCCAAAGAAGAAGAAATTCAAAATGATTTTATGTTTGAAGAGTATCACAAAGGAGATAAAATAGTATTAAATAGTGTAAATGGTGGAAGCAAAACTTTAATAAGAACAGATAAAGGTTTTGTGGTAGAAGGAGAGGAAGGAAAAGTTCTAATGTTTGATTTTTTTGGCACTTTTTGCACCCCATGCAAAGAAGAAGCTTTAGATCTTAGCAAACTTTGGAAAAATAATTCTAGCAAATTTATCATTATAGGACTTACACATTTTGAAGATGTTAGCGATGAAACAGTTAAAAAATTCGCAGATGATTATGGTGCTTACTATTTTCTAAGCAATGGCAGCTCTAACGATCGTATTATTGCTCAAATTTTAAAAGATATAGACTATCAAAATATGGAGCAACTTCCTTTTAAAGTTGTTTTAAAAAATGGAATTTATCAAAAAATAAGCGATTACTGGAATAATAATACTCCAACAAATTTTTATCTTGGCAAAATTCCAACAGAACTCATGCAAGAAGATTTAAATAAAATCTACAAAGGAAAATAATGCCAAAAACCCAAACTCTAGAGCAAATAAAACTTAGTGAACCAAAAATGTATAAAGTTATACTCTTAAATGATGATGTAACAACCATGGATTTTGTCATAGAAATTTTGATGAATATTTTTCATCAAAACCTTGAAAAAGCAAGTCAAACAATGTTAGAAATTCATCACAATGGTTCTGGAATTTGTGGCATTTACACTCAAGAAATAGCTCTTTCAAAACAAAAAAAAGTTATAGATGCGGCTAAACTTGCTAATTTTCCACTACAAGCAAAGGTGGAAGAAGAATGAAATACCAAGAAAATTTACAAAAATATCTTGATAATGCCAAAAATCTAAGCTTAATAAACCACCATGAATTTGTTACCTGTGAGCATGTACTGTTTGCATTACTAAAACTAAGCACTGATTTTAAGGATATATTTGAAGAATTTTCAGATGGAGATCTTGAACTTCTAGAAACTGAATTAAAAAATTACATTTCTCAAAACAATCAAATTATTAAACAAGAAATAGAACCTACAATATCTGTTGTTTTAGATGAAATCTTACTTTCACTTAAAAATAAAAATAATGAAATTAAAATTATAGATTTTTTAGAAAAGCTCATACAGGATTCAAGAAGTTATTCTAGCTATCTCTTAAAAAAACACAACATAAATCTTAACAAAATTCAAGAACTTCAAAATCATGAAAATATACAAAATTTAAGCAACCACACAAGTGATTTAACACTTTTAGCTCAAAATGGCAAGATTGATCCTTTAATAGGAAGAAAATTTGAACTTGAAAGAATGATGCAAATTCTTTCACGTCGCAAGAAAAATAATCCTATTTTAGTAGGAGAGGCAGGAGTTGGCAAAACGGCCATTGTAGAAGGATTAGCATTGGCTATTGCGGAAAAAAAGGTGCCTAAAAACTTACAAAATGCAAAAATTTTTAGTCTTGATATGGCTAGTATACTTGCGGGAACAAAATACCGTGGAGATTTTGAGAAAAGAATTAAAGAAATTTTAAATGAACTTGAGAAAATACCCAATGCTATTTTATTTATTGATGAAATTCACACTATAGTAGGAGCTGGAAGTACAGGAGAATCTCATACTGATTTTTCCAATCTTTTAAAACCGGCTCTAAGTAATGGAACTTTAAAATGCATAGGTGCAACAACTTTTATGGAATATAAAAATACTTTTGATAAAAATAAACCCCTAAGTCGCCGTTTTGCTAAAATAAATGTAGATGAACCAAGCCAAGAAGAAAGCTTGCAAATTCTGAAAGGATTAAAAAACAAATATGAAGAATTTCATCATATAAAATTAAACGATGAAATTCTTCAATATGCTGTAATTTGGGGTAAAAAATTTTTTAATGATAAATTTTTACCTGATTGTGCTATAGATCTGGTCGATGAACTTGGTGCTTCTTTTGCTTTAAATCCAAAAGCTAAAAAAAATGCCAATTTAAAAGATTTAGAAAATGTTTTAGCAAAAATGACCCACCATCACAAAATGTTTGAATTCGATCAAAATAAAGCTTTAATGAATTTAAAAACAAATTTAAAAGCAAAAATTTTTGGCCAAGATGAAGTTATAGATAGCCTTGTTTCATCACTTAAGCAAAGTTTCGCAGGATTTAAAAATTCCAATACACCACGCGGAGTGTTTTTGTTTACTGGATCAAGTGGAGTTGGAAAAACAGAACTTTGCAAAGCTTTAGCTGAATTTTTAGGTTTAAATTTAGAACGCTTTGATATGAGTGAATATGCAGAAAAACATGCTATAAGTAAACTAATAGGATCTCCAGCTGGATATATAGGTTTTGAAGAGGGTGGACTTTTAAGCAATGCTATCCGCAAAAATCCTTTCAGTCTTGTTCTTTTTGACGAAATAGAAAAGGCTCATCCTGATTTAAGTAATACCTTTTTACAGATTTTTGACAATGCTGAACTCACCGACAATAGTGGTCTTAAAGTAGATTTTAAAAATACAATCATTATTATGACATCCAATCTAGGACTTAAAGAAAGCAATGAGCTTGGTTTTTTAAGTAAAAATGAAGAAAAAAGTAATCGTGCTATCAAAGATTTTTTTGCTCCAGAATTTATTAATCGCATTGATAAAATTTTACATTTTAATGATTTAAACGATGCTATACTTGTTAAAATTATCGAAAAAGAACTTGATGAAATTTCTAAAAATTTAAATAATATAAAATTATCAGTGGATGATAAAGCTAAAATTTATTTAGCTAAAAAAGCCTATAATAAAGAATTTGGAGTAAGGCTTTTAAAACGCATAATTTCTGAGGAGATAGGAGAAAAAATCAGTGATGAAATTTTATTCGGAAAGCTTAAAAAAGGCGGTATAGCTAAAATCAAACTTGGTAAAAATGGAAAGCTCGAATTTATATTCTAAATTACTCAATGCACCTAAAAATGCCCCTGTATTTTTAAGTCAAAATTTAGAAGCTGATTTTATTGTAAAAGCTTATACTTTTGGTCTATTCCCATGGACAAGTAAACCTGTAACTTGGTGGTGTCCAGATCCTAGATGCATTTTAATTCCAAATCAAATTCACATCCAAAAAAATATGAAAAAATTTATTAATCTCTATCAAATTAAACTTGATTATGATTTTTTAAAATTAATTACATTATGTCGCGATACACGCTCTCAAAGCTGGATAGATGATGAATTTATTACCACTTATTATAAGTTATTTACCCAAGGCTATGCGCATAGCCTTGAACTTTATGAAAATAATGAACTTATAGGTGGAATTTATGGTTTAATTTTAGGCAAGGTTTTCTTTGGTGAAAGCATGGTAAGCATTAAAAAAAATGCATCTAAAGTTGCCATGATTAAACTTTGTGATTTATTAAAACCTTATGATTTTATCATAGATTGTCAAGTTTATAACCAACATTTAGAATTTATGGGTGCTCATAATATTTCTAGGAAAGAATTTTTAAATATTTTAAAAGAAAAATGCAATCAAGAAAGTGGTTTTAAAAATTTTAAAGATTTAATTACTTAAAAAATAAGCGTGAAAATCACGCTTATGACATTGCTTTAGCAACTTCAGCAGAGCTTTCACGAATTTTCTCCATACATTCTCTTGCTTCTTTTGCAAGTTCAACACTCTGATTAACATCCTCTAAACCGCTTTTAATACTCTCAACCACTTGTGATGTAACATTACGAATAGAATTAATCGTAGTGGTAATTTCATTAACTGAATGCCCTGTTCTTTCAGCTAAATTTCTTACTTCATCAGCAACAACAGCAAAACCTCTACCATGTTCACCAGCACGTGCTGCCTCAATAGCAGCATTTAAAGCAAGCAGATTAGTCTGATCAGCAATATCACTAATAGTCTGAATAATAGATTTAATTTCATCTGATTGTTGATTTAATGAGGAAACAAGATTTGAACTTTGAGACATCATATCAGCAATATTCTGAACATTTGAAACAGTGTTTTCAATTACACGATCTCCATCTTGAGTAAGATTATCATTTTTTTCTGCAAGTTCGCTTATGAGGCGAAGTTTTTCTTGATCTTTTTTAACTTGTTCGCTTATATCTGTAGCAAATTTAATAACCTTGTAAATTTTCCCATCATCATTTTTAACCGGATTATAACTTGCTTCAAGGTATACTTTTTTATTATTTCTTCCGTATCTTATATATTTACCTGATTGAAATTTGCCCTCTCTTAAATCTTCCCAAAATTGAACATAGTCCTTAGAGTGTCTATAATTAGAATCACAGAACATACTATGATGCTTTCCTTTAATCTCATCAATATTAAAATCCATAGTTCTTAAAAAATTTTCATTAGCCGTAATAATAGTCCCATCAGGTTTAAATTCAATAATAGCCATAGAACGATTAGCAGCAGCAATAGTATTTCTAAGATCAAGCATTTCATAATGTCTTTGAGTTATATCATTGGCAAATTTAATAATTTTATAAACATGACCATTATTATCACTAATTGGAAGATAATTTGCTTCTAAATAAACATCTATCCCTCCCTTAGCTATACGTCCAAAAAGACCACTTCTAGCTTTTCCATCTCTTAAATCTTTCCAAAAATCACTATATGCTGAAGAATTAACAACTTCAGGCAAACAAAACATACTATGATGCTTGCCCTTGATCTCTGAAAGGGAGTATTTCATAGTTGTTAAAAAATTTTGATTTGCCTCTAAAATAACGCCATCGGTGGTAAATTCAATTACCGCCATGGTATTCCCAATAGATCTTAAAATATCTCCTAAACCATTACACTTTTTTTCAAGTTGTTCAATTATTTCAGTATTGTTTTTCTTAGCACCAAACATAAAACTCACCTTTTTAATAATAAATTATTTTAAAATTATATCATATTTATATAGTATTATTTACTTAAAATTATATTAATTTATAAGTTAAATATATCTTTTAAACCTACAATAATCATCTTAAACCCCATAGCAGCAATAAATACTTGTGCTATACGAGAAAAAACATGTAAAATCAATTTTCCAACTATTTTTTCTATAGTAGCTGCAAAATGAAAAAGTATAAACATAAAAATAAAAGCTATCATTACTCCGCCAAGAGCAACATCAAGCCCACCATCTTCGGCTATAACGATAATACTAGCTAAAGTTCCAGGCCCAACAAGCATAGGAAATGCCATAGGTATTAAACTCTGTCTTAAAATTTCCTTATCATCCATATCCTGATAAGAACTAAAATCCTTAGTTGCAATTTTTGTTGAAAAAAGTAAATTTTTAATAGCCATTATAATAAGGACTAAGCCACCAGAAACCCTTAAATCATCTAATGAAACTCTAAAAATATAGTTCATAAATAAAGGTCCTGATAGTAAAAATACCAAAACTATAGTAAAAGCTGTATAGAGAATAGTTCTAAAAAGTTTTTTTCGAAGCATTAAAGGCAATCCATCACTCATAGCCAAAAATTGAGTTAAATTACCAAAAGGATTTAAGATGGCAAGTAAAGTAATTGCAGCAAAAAATATCAAATAAAGCTCAGAACCCATACTAGAAAACACTATCAATCCTTAGTTTTTACAAATTCCAAAGAAATAGAATTTACACAATGTCTTACATTTTTAGCAGAAAACCCTTCTCCTTCAAAAACATGACCTAAATGTCCATTGCAGTTTGCACACACAATCTCGGTTCTAATCCCATCTTTATCAGGAATTCTTTTAATAGCCCCTCTTATTTCATCATCAAAGCTAGGCCATCCACAACCTGATTTAAATTTATCTTCGGATTTATAAAGCGAAGCTCCACATTGCTTGCATTGATAAATTCCTTTTTCATAAAAATCATTATATTTCCCACTAAAAGGAGCTTCTGTTCCTTTATTTAAAATTACTTTTTTTTCTTCTTCATTTAATTCTTTCATGATCTACCCTTGTAAAATAATTTTTATATTATATAATTAAAATTTCAATTTTAAATGATAAATTTTTATAATTTTCAAGAAAGTTTTAAATGCAAAAAGAATTTTTTCAAGAGCTTCAAAATATTTTATATGAAAAAAATACAAATATAAAATTTCACTCTTTTCAAAATTTTTATGAAGACTTTAAAAGCCACAAATTTATTTTTAATCACGAGAATCAAAGCATTTTCAAAAAAAATACATCACAACAAATTACCTTACTTCATCCTACGCGTATAAGAAGACCTAAATTTGTCAATTCAACTCATGCGCTTGCTAAAATAATTCATTCAGTCGCTCATATAGAATTTAATGCAATTAACCTGGCTTTAGATGCGAGTTATCGCTTTAAAAATCTACCTTTGCAATTTTATTACGATTGGCTGGAGGTAGCAGATGAGGAAATTAAACATTTCAAACTTTTAAATTCAGTACTTGAAGAACTTGGTTACAAATATGGAGATTTTCCAGTGCATGATAATTTAGAATCTGCTCTAGAAGCTACGAAAGACTCTTTAAGCTTTAGAATGGGAGTAGTTCATAGAGGTTTAGAAGCTAAAGGGCTTGATGCCAACCCATTTGTTGTTCAAAAACTTGAAAGCTCCAATCACTCCATTAAAAATCTTTTAATGGAATATCTTGAAATTATACTTAATGATGAAATAAAACACGTTAAAAAAGGAGATACTTGGTGGAAATTTTCAAATCAAAACAAGTATGATTTTATCGAGCTTTGCAAAACATTTAAACAATTCTCTCTTGCAGGAAAAAAACTTAACATTCAGGCAAGAATCAAAGCTGGTTTCACTCAAGAAGAATGCGAAGTCATTGAAAAATTTTACTCTTGATTTCTTATCTTAAATTTTGAAACAATAATGGTATATAAAACCCGAATAATTCCATAAAGCACATACAAGCTTGCTAAAATTACTAAACTTTCAAGGGGATAAAGATATAAAAATGAAAATATTATAATTAATATAATTAAAACTTTTAAAACGCTAGAACGATTAAAATCAAGCTTTTTAAAGCTGGGATAGCGTATATTACTTACCATTAAAAGCCCCAAAATTGCTTGAAGCACCAAAAAAACTACACCATAAGGCTTTAAAAAATCATAACTGATAAACGCATAAGTCCATATAGCACTCACAACTGCTGCAGTAGGTATAGGAAGACCTATAAAAACAGAAGGTTCATAAGTGCCTGTGGTAACATTAAATCTCGCCAAACGAATGGCTCCAAAAACCACAAAAAAAGCCGTAATCAAAGATCCAAGTTTTCCAAAATCATAACCTATAGCCATATAAAAAAGAACCGCTGGAGCAACTCCAAAAGCTACTAGATCAGCTAAAGAATCAAATTCTACTCCAAATTTTGAAGTAGAATTTGTAAGTCTTGCAACACGGCCATCAAGCCCATCGCAAATCAAAGATAAAATAATATAAATCAAAGCTGTATAATAATTTCCATGTATTGAAGCTATAATAGAAATAACCCCTAAAAAAGCTGAAGCAGCTGTAAAAAGATTGGGTAAAATATAGATTAATTGCGGTCTGTTATTCATTATTTTTCCTTACGCAAAATAGCCTAACAATGAACCTGCTTTAATTTCATCATTTAAGCCTATATGAATTCTAGTATCTTTTGGTAAAAGTAAACTTATAGAGCCATTAATTAAAAAACCCATTCTATCTCCTGCTTTTAAATCATGAGAAATATTATCGAGCTTTAATTTTCTATCAAAAGAACCTGCATAAATTCGCAAAGCTATCGTTTTATTCTCTTTAACTTTTGCCAAAATAAAAGCTCTTTCATTCATCATTTTTGCAGATTTTAATTCACTGCACAAAAAAAGCCCGTGTCGTAAACGAATATCTATTATAGACATTGCAAAAGGTGTATTAAAATTCCCAGCATCATAAAGAGCATTTTTAATAGTAATTTCAACACATTCACCTAAATCTTTATGATGAATATTTTCTATTTTAGTAACCCTGCCATCTATAGGTGCAAAAATAGCTTTTTCATCACTACAAACAAGTTCTCTTTTGGGTGCTCTAAAAAGAAAAATACAAATTACAATTAATGCTAATAGTAGGATGGAAAAAGAATAAAAAATCCACACAAAAATAAAAATCAAGCTTAAAATAATAAGACTTAAATATCCATCTTTTGCAATAAAATCTTTCATTCTTCTACTTTAACTTCAATTTTAACTTCTTCGAGCTCTTGCAAACGAGTTGGTAGACTATTTTGTTCCTCAAACTCTTTAATAATCTCACGCACTTTAGCGCCTTCAATAGTCTCTTCTTCATAAAGGGCTGCTACCATAGTCTCAATCGCTCCTTTATAAGTATTTAAAGTATCTTTAACATCTTTATAGCGTTCATCTAAGGTTTTCTTTACATAATCATCTAAAGATTCTGCCATCTTTTCAGAATAATCTTTTATGGTTTGTCCACCACTTAAGAAAGTATTTCTTTGTTTTTCAAGCACCATAAGTCCTGCAATTTCACTCATACCATACATAGAAACCATAGCTTTTATGATATCAGTTGCTCTTTCTAAATCATTACTTGCACCCGTTGAAATTTCACCTATAAACACTTCTTCAGCTGCACGACCACCCAAAAGTACATCTACTTCAGCGATAAGCTCATGTTTTTGCATTAAAAATTTATTTTCCTCAGGAGTATTTAAAGTATAACCTAAAGCCGCAAGACCACGCGGAATCACAGAAACCTTACTTACACGTTTTGCACCTTTGGTAGTTTCAGCGATTAAAGCATGACCACATTCATGATAAGTAACAATTTTCTTTTCTTTTTCATTAATACGACGTGATTTCTTCTCAAGTCCTGCTATAGCTCTTTCAACAGCTTCAACTAAATCATTTTGTTCTACATATTTTTTAGAATCCCTACCCGCTAAAAGCGCCGCTTCATTAATAATATTTGCAAGATCAGCTCCTGCAAGTCCTGCGGTTAAGCGTGCTATGTCTTCTACCTTAACTTTTGGGGAGATTTTTACATCTTTCATGTGCACTTTTAAAATATCACACCTACCTTTAAAATCAGGTTTATCAACCAAAACTTGTCTATCAAACCTTCCTGGTCTTAAAAGTGCTGCATCTAAAACTTCTGGGCGATTTGTTGCTGCTAAAACAATGACTGGGGAACTTTCTGTCCCAAAGCCATCCATTTCAGCCAAAAGCTGATTTAAAGTTTGTTCTCT
Organism: Campylobacter sp. BCW_6889; assembly: GCF_001762535.1. Classification (NCBI taxonomy): domain Bacteria; kingdom Pseudomonadati; phylum Campylobacterota; class Epsilonproteobacteria; order Campylobacterales; family Campylobacteraceae; genus Campylobacter; species Campylobacter sp. BCW_6889. Next base: position 161,916 of record NZ_MJWZ01000023.1, read on the forward strand.
TTCATCGTTTCCACCCATCATGCCACTTGCCGCACGACTTTTACCAATAGCATCTATTTCATCTATGAAAACAATAGCAGGAGCTTCTTTTTTTGCATTTTCAAACAAATCTCTCACACGAGAAGCGCCTACACCCACAAACATTTCTATAAAAGACGAGCCTGAAACACTAAAAAACGGCACATCAGCTTCACCTGCAACTGCTTTTGCAAGCAAGGTTTTTCCTGTACCTGGAGGCCCAACAAGCAAAAGCCCTTTTGGAATTTTCGCTCCCAATTTAATATATCTTTCAGGATACTTTAAAAAATCTACAATTTCTTTTACTTCTTCTTTAGCTTCTTCAACACCAGCTACATCGCTAAATTTTACTTTAGGTTTTTCTGAATTTACAAGTTTCTTAGAACTTCCTATACCCAATATAGAACTTCCCATATTTTTTTGCATACGACTTGCCAAAAACATCCAAATACCAAAGAAAATAAATACTGGCAAAACCCATGAAAAAAGTATATCCGTAAACCAATTTGTTTCAGAATACGCACCATAAGCGATATTTTTACTATCTAGTAAACTCACAAGCTCAGGATCGTTAACTTTTTTTGCTGTATAAACAGTATTGTGAGAGCTTGAAATTGCTTTGATTGTTGTTTGTCCTATACTAACTTGATTGATTTGTCCACTTTCAATAAGCTTTTTTAACTCAGAATAAGGGACATTTTTATTTACTTCATTACCATTCAATGCCCCACCAAAAGAACCATTGCCATCAAAAAATCCCTTAAAAATAATTATCATTATAATTGCAAAAATCGCAAAAATAAAAATGGGATTTTTGTTAAAAAAATTATTACCCTGCGGATTACCCTTATTATTTGGGGTATTATTATTCATTACTTATCCTTTTTATTATTTTTATATACAAAACTACACCACTCATTGATTTGCATTTCATCAATGAGTTCTAAATCTTGAAATTTTTCTTTAATTCTTGTTGAATATTTATCTAAAATTCCTGACAAAATAAGTATAGCATTATCTTCTAAATGGTTTTTAATATCTTTTTCTAAAATTAAAATCACATCTGCAATGATATTTGCAACAATTAGGTTATATAAACCATTTGCTTTATCTATAGATCCACACCAAGTCTTATGAAAATCGACATCATTTAATCTTGCATTTTCCAAAGAACTATCGATAGCCAACTCATCAGTATCACAAATTTCAACATTACAGCCAAACTTTGCCATGATAATACCTAAAATTCCACTACCGCAACCAAGATCTAAAGCTCTTAATTTACTTTTAGAAAATTTTTGTAAAAATTTTACACAAGAATATGTGCTTTCGTGATGTCCTGAACCAAAGGCTAATGCCGGATTAATCTTTATATTTATACAATTCTTTTTTTCTTCTTGCCAAGTGGTATGGATGTAAACATTATCCACTAAAATAGGTTTTATACCTTTTTTATATTCTTGTATCCAGTCCTTGTTTTCTTTCTCTATAAGACTTAAATTAGAAATAATTTTATGGTTTAAATTGAAAGTAGTTGTAAGTTTTTGAGCAAATATTTCAAGTGCCCATGAAAGATCTTCTAAACTTTCATGGGATCTAATGTAAACACCATTATCTTTCTCTTCTATGGCTTCTATACCTAAATCAAAAACAAAATCAAGAAATAAATTTTTATACCGCTCTTCTACGATAAAGAACAATTCGTAATATTTTTTTTGCATTTAGAATTTTAAAAATCAGCCTTTACTCAGCTGCACCTTCTCCACTTCCTATTCCTAAAACATCTTCAAGTTTTTCCTTTAAAACTTGTGGAGTAAAAGGTTTTACAATATAGTTATTTACGCCAGCTTTTAAAGCAGTAATCACTTCAGCTTTTCCGCCCTCAGTTGTAACCATGATAATAGGCATATCTTCATATTTTTTCTCTGCTCTTACTTTTTTTACCAACTCCAAGCCGTTCATTTCTGGCATATTCCAATCTGTAATTAAAACTTTTACATCTTCATTTTTAGTTAATAAATCCCAAGCTTCAACGCCATGCTCAGCTTCTAAAACATCATCGTGTCCAAGTCTTGTTAGGGTATTTTTAATAATCCTTCTCATAGTAGAACTGTCATCAACAACTAACAATTTCACAATTTCGTCCTTTCAAAGTTTTTATAGTTTTATTTTACCCTTTTTAGCCTTATTAATCAAGCTAAAAAATTTTAAAAAATAGCATTATATCATCTTTTATTTAAAATTTTACTCAAATATTATTATTTTTATACTTAACCGTAAATAAATATACACTTAAACCTAAAAGAAGCAAGCTCACTCCACCGATAAGATAAATCGCATAAATCATCTGAGAAAAATCACCAATAGCAAGTTTAAATACCAACATCAAAGCTTCTATAGCCAAAGCAATGATAATAGAACCTAAAAATCTCACCATAGTTTTTTGAATTCCACCTTCTTCTTTTTTTGTCCTTCCTAATACTTCTTGTTCGATCAAAGTTTTTGCCAAATCAAAAATAGCTAAAGCCAAAGTTATAGCAATAGTACTTTCAAACATATGTTCTATACCTATAGCTTGATTATCAAAAAGACTAAAAAAACCTTTTTGAAATAAAAAACAAGTAATCACAAATAAAACCAGTGCGAAGCAAAAATATACCAAACGACTAAATTGAGTAAAAACAAACTCAAATTTTCCTGCTTGAATAATCTTTAAAATATCTTCAAGCTTGATATCAATACAAACAACAAAAAGCAAGTTATTTTTATCATCGTAAATTGGCATAGAAGCTGTCACGCAAAGCTCATTATTTAAAACCGAAGGATAAGGATCGCTCAAAACACATCGTCTTAATTTTACAGCTCTATAAAAATAAGAACGAGTACTTCTATCCTCACCCTGCCCTATTTCATGAGCCTTATTTAAGGAAATCGCATTTTCTATTTGCATGCCTGAAATATCTAAAATATACAAAGCATCAAAAACAACAACTTCATGAGCTATTTTATCTAAAGCTGTTTTAATCGTTTTAAGGTGAATGTCAGGAAGTTTATTAGGTAAATTTCTTGTTAAAATATAACTCATATAAGCTCTAGCGCGATAGCGATTATCTTCAAATCTTTGTATATCTTTTATATACATTATACACCTTCTTTATTGTGTTTAAATTCAGGCACAATCTTTAATAAAGCTTCTGAAATATCTTCACATATTTGTAAATTGTCTATCTCTTTATTAAGCCAATCAAGATCAACCTTTTCATTCTTTGCTACAAAAATACTCTCATATTGCGTTTTAGCATTATTTTCATCAATCAAAAGCTCTTCATAAAGCTTCTCGCCTTTTCTTAAGCCTGTGATTTTAATTTCTAAATCATTACGATTAGAAAGTAAAAGCATTTTTTTAGCTAAATCTATGATTTTTACAGGCTTACCCATATCCAAAACAAAAAGTTCTCCCCCTTTTGCAATAGCTCCAGCTTGTAAAACAAGTTGCACTGCCTCAGCCACAAGCATAAAATAACGCACTATATCAGGGTGTGTTAAAGTTAAAGGCTCATTATTGGCAATTTGTGCTTTAAATTTCGGTATCACACTACCGCTAGAACCTAAAACATTACCAAAACGCACACAAGCAACTTCAAAATTTTCATCACTCATATTTAAAGTATAAAGCTCGCAAACTCTCTTAGTACAACCCATAATATTTGTTGGTCGCACTGCTTTATCTGTACTTATCATCACAAATTTAGCTACTTTATTTTCTTTAGCACTGTCGCATAAAATTTTAGTTCCTAAAATATTATTAATTACTGCTGAATGTGGATTTTGTTCGCAAAGAGGCACATGTTTATAGGCGGCTGCATGTAAAATAAGCTCAGGTTTATAAGTTTTTAATACCTCATCTAAACTTTGCTTATCTAAAATACTCAGTAAAATAGGAGTAATTTTTTCTTTATATAAATTTAAATCATCATTGATCTTATAAAGATTATACTCACTATGATCAACCATAATAAGATGCTTAGCACCAAATTTAATACATTGCTTACAAAGTTCACTGCCTATAGTTCCACCTGCTCCACTTACCAAAACTACCTTATCTTTTAAAAAAGCCGCCACAGCACTATCATCTAAATCTTTTGGTTTTCTAGCAAGCAAGTCTTCTATACTGATATCTCTTGCTTCGTTTCTTGTAAAAGAAAATATTTTTACATCGCAAATACCATAAGCTACAAGTTCTTCAAAAAGTTTTTTAAGCTCTTCTTGTTCAAGTCTTAAAGCAATAATGGCAGTTTTTACCCCTTGTTCTACATAAGATTTTATTTTTTCTTTTTCTTCTACAATAAATTTATCACAATAAGTCCCTATAAGCTCTTTTCTCGCATCAACTACGCCTACAGGAAAAAGCCCTAAAGAACCTTCTTTTGCACCTTTTAACAAATGCAAAGCCTTAGAAGTTGCCCCTACTACAATACAAGGAGTTTCTTCTTCTTTCATTCTAGAAGGTTTAAAATCCACAAGCATTCTTTTGCTAATTCTTAAAGTACCTATAAACATATAAGAAAGAACAAAATCTATCACAATAGCACTTCTTGGAAAAGGATTAAAAAAATCACTAAAAAAATAAAAAATAAGAAAAAAACAAAACTCAGCTAAAAGTAAAGCAATAAAAATTTTTCTTGCTTCATTGAGAGAAAAAAATCTCCAAGCTACTTTATAAATTCTAAAAACAAACAAAAATGAAAGTTTTAAAACAAGCAAAATAATAGCAGAAATCATCATACCATGATAAAAAATACTCGGAATATCTCCACTAAATCTCAAAGAAAAAGCCAGATAAACGCTAAGTAAAATTAAAACAATATCTAAAGTTAAAAAAAATGCTAATCTTTTGCTTTTATAAAAAATCATTTTAAGCCTTTATGCTCTTTAAGATCAGTTTTGAAATTTCATAAACATCATCTTTACTCATCGCCGTGCCACTTGGCAAACAAATTCCTTTTTGGAAAAATAACTCACTATTGCCATTAAGATAAGCCTTAGCTCCTTTAAATACTTCTTGAGTGTGCATAGCTTTCCATAATGGTCTTGTTTCTATTTGTTCATTTTTCAAATCTTCTATGAGTTTTGAAATTTTTGGATGCAAAGCGATATTTTTTTGACTGATATTTATATCTTTTTGACAAGCATTAAGTTCATTTTTATCAAAATCAATCAAAGCTGTACTTAACCAGCGATTGCTTCTTGAATTTTCTAATTCATCTAAAAAGCTAAAATGCTCTCCTAAAAATTCTTTATACCACTCATAAATTTCTCTTTTTTTAAGCACTCTTTGTTCTAAAACCTCCATTTGTGCTACACCAATAGCTCCTAAAACATTGCTTAAACGGTAATTATAACCATAATCTAAATGTTCATAATGCAAACAATTTTCCCTTGCTTGAGTGCTATAAAATCTTGCTTTTTCAATCTTTTCTTTATTTTTTCCTATAAGCATACCTCCACCTGAAGTGGTGATAATTTTATTACCATTATAAGAATAAACTCCAAATTCTCCAAAAGTTCCTAAAGCTTTATTCTTATAAAAACTTCCTAAAGCTTCGGCAGCATCTTCGATTAAAACAATTTCATTTTCTTTGCAAATTTTAACAATCTCATCCATTTTTGCAGCATTGCCATAAAGATGAGTTAAAATCAATGCTTTTGGTTTTTTTTCACATTCTTTAATGGCGAGTTTTAACAAATCTACATCAATATTATAAGTTTCATCACAATCTATAAATACAGGCTTTGCTTTAAGATAACAAATAGGTGCTACTGAAGCGATAAAAGTAAAAGAAGAAGCTAAAACGATATCATCTTGTTTTACCCCTGCCACCCTTAAAGCTAAATGCAAAGCCGCTGTGGCTGAATTTAAAGCTAAGGCATTTTCACTTTTGCTATAATCTTTTACACTTTGCTCAAAGCGATTTACAAATTCACCCAAAGGTGCTATATAATTGCTTTTGAAAACTTCTTCTATGTATTTTAATTCATTGCCACCCATATGCGGAGGAGAAAGAAAAAATCTCATGATTTATCCTTTGTATAAAACAAAATTTTTATAAATTGACTCTATTTTACCTAAAAAAATTTACAAAGAATCAAACAAAAATCTTTTTATAATCATTTCATATTTTTCTTTTTGCAGGCACTCCCACAAAAACACCTTTTTCATCTTGACTTTTAACCAAAGTTGCTCCACCACCTAAAATACTATCATCTGCTAAGCTTAAATTAGGCAAAACACAAGAATTAATCCCTAAAAAACAATTTTTACCGATTTTTACATTGCCCGCACACTTAGCCCCTACACTCACATGAGAAAATTCCCCTATCACGCATTCATGTTCAATCACACTTGAAGTATTTAAAATCACGCCTTTTTCTATTTTGGCTTTAGCATTAACTACTACATAAGGCATGATTAAAATTCCTGCATTTTCCTCCACACCTGCACTAGGACTTATAAGTGCACTTTTATGGATAAGATTAACAATTTTAAAGCCATTTTCTGAAATTTTTTGATAAATCTTTTTTCGAATTTCATTGTTTCCTATGGCTATAAAAAAATCATATTTAGGTAAGGTGCTTTCAAATTTCACTCCTTTAAAATCATCTAAAAAAATACATTCTTTATAACCCATATTTTTAGCCACATCTTCACAAACAAGCCCATGACCACTAGCACCATAAATATAAATTTTTTCAGTTCTTGCCATTAAATTTCTCTGTTGTAACATGGCCTTCTTTGCTTACCCCGCTTCGTTTTAAAACCTTTAAAGCTGTTAAAAACATGATTTTTAAATCAAGCAAAAAAGAAATATTTTTCACATAATACACATCAAGTTCGAATTTTTTCTGCCAAGAAATAGCATTTCTACCATTTACCTGCGCCCACCCTGTTATACCTGGACGCACTTTATGACGTAATTTTTGCCCTTCATTGTAAAGAGGTAAATACTCAACCAAAAGAGGTCTAGGTCCAACAAAACTCATATCCCCTTTTAAAACATTAAAAAGTTGTAAAAGCTCATCCAAACTTAAGCTTCTAACGATTTTTCCAAAAGCTTTCAAACGCAATTCATCGCTTAATAACTCACCCTTTTCATCTCTTTCATCGCTCATGGTTTTAAATTTATAAATTTTAAAAATTTTTTCATCTAACCCTGGGCGATTTTGGGTAAAAATCACACTTCCTTGAGTGATTTTTAAAAGTAAAGCAGTGATTAAAATCACCGGAGAAAAAAGCACCAAAAGCACTAAAGCTAAAATAAAATCAAAAATTCTTTTAAAAACTTTTTCATACATTCTTAATTACCCTATCATAAAGTTTTAAATAACGCTGTGCGATATTATTTTCATCGTATTGTAAAGCATCTTGGGCGGCATTTTTAGCTAAATTTAATCTTAATTTTTCATCTTCTAATAAAAGTGAAATTTTTTCGCTTAAATCTTTAGCATTTTTTGTTTTTGCCCAAAGTCCATCATAAGCATTAGAAATAGCCTCCACACAACCTTCGCAATCACTTACCACTATAGCCTTACCGCAAGCTTTTGCCTCCAAAACACTTACAGGAAAGCCTTCTTTATAGCTTGGTAAAACAAAAATATCACAATTTTGCAAAAGCTCGACTATATCACTTCTAGCACCCAAATAATGCACCACGCCAGAGTTTAAAAACTCCAAACTTGCACAAGAAGGATTTTCATCTCTTCCGCCAACTAAAACAAAATTTGCTTTGTCTTTTAGCATAGCAGCACTTTCATAAAATTCTTTCACACCCTTATGCCATAAAGTTCTTGCTATCATAAGCACAATTGGTTTTTTATCTATGTTTAAATTTTTCCAAAAAAGCTCTTTTTTTTCCGATTCTACATAAATAGGAAAAAATTTTTTTACATTGATCCCTACAGATTTTATCACGCAAATTTTATTTTCTTTAAGTCCTAAATTCCGCATAAACTCAGCATTACTTTCATTAACAAAAATAAATTGGTGTGCAAATTTAAAACTTAATTTATAAAGATTATTAATAACAAAACGCACTAAATTTGCCTTGAAACCTTGATCTATATAAAAAGATCCCAAGCCTTCTACCAAAGCAAAACGATAAGGAATTTTTGCCCATTTTGCTGCTAAAATTCCAAAGGTATTGCTTTTATGTGCTGCACTTTGAATAAAATCAAGATTTAAATTTTTCAAAACCTTAGCAAGATAAAAAAAATTCTTTAAAACCACAAAAGGATTTAAACTAGCTCTTGAAAACTCATAAACAATTACTTTTAAGCTAAGATCTCTAAGTTTTTGCGTGTATTCATCTTGCGGCACTATAACAAAAACTTCGTCTTTTCTATCTTTTAACGCTTTTATAATAGGCATTCTAAAATGATAAATACTCGCTCCTGCATGTGATAAAAATCCTATTCTCATTTTCAACCCTTAAATTTTAAGTTTAAAAACCTTAGCATCTCTAGAATTAATCACCAAGTCAAATAAATTCTTATCATAATTTCCCAAAAAAAACATTTGCACATAAGCACTATTAAACATGGTTTTATCCATTAAAATAAATTGTGCATAAGGAATAGCACTATCCTTTAAATAAAAAATATAAAACTGAGCCTTATCATCAATTGGAGTGATTTTGTATTCACCTTGTTTAATAGAATTAATCTCTACGATACTATTTACAGAAACCACATTATCACCTATTTTAAAACTTCTAAAATCATCACTTAAAACCACTCCATTGCTAAGATAAATTTCTCCATTTTTAACATCAAGTGGATAAGCTGTGCTAAAGGTAAAAGGTTTATCCAAAACTCCTGTATCTAAATTAATAAAAGAAAAACTAGCCACCGTAGAAAAAATCAAAGACATTCTAGCGGGCATATAAAGATAAATATCACGAGTTTTTGGCGTATCGATTTTAAAATCAGGTTTTGATAATGAAGCTAGAAACAAATCCACATTGCTTTGATTATAATCTTTCATCATGGCTTGTAAAATGTCTGTTTTTAAAATATCATTTTGCGGAGCATAAAAGCTTTTTTCTGTATATTCTACACTAAGTCTTGCCATATTAGCTGCAGCTTGTTCATCTTTACTTAAAACAAAAGAAGGGAAAAAATTATCCTTACCTAAATGCTTTCCACCATCTACTAAAGTTTTCACATCGCTATAATAACGCACAGGATAACCATAATCCCACCAAGTTACCACATAATCTTCTCTATTGGCTATATTTTTTAATTGATTTAATAATGATGCTTCATTTTGAGAAAAAACTGTTGGTGCTTTATAGTTGTAAATATGAATAAATACTGGGGCTAAAGTCAAAATAGTTGCAAAAACAATACAAATATTTGAAGTTAATTGGCTATATTTTTTAACCAATATAGCCTTACACTCGCTCAATAAAAAACCAAATCCTAAAGCCATTACAGGTACAGAATAAATGGTAAATCTAAGCCCCCCTTTTAAGGCTAAAAACCCAAGCACCAATATAGGTAAAGCCATAATCATACTTTTATGTTTTCTCAAAAGCCATACAAAACCAAACAAAGAAAACAAAAAAACAATTTCACTACCACTAATTCTTCGCATAAATTCGCTAAGATCTACATTTTCAACTTCTTGTATGGTTTGATTGACATTAAAATACATAAAACCCTGTGTTAAATTCGCACTTTCATCACTTCTAAAAATATAAAATTTAAGCTGATAAAGTATAGGATCAACCCCTCCGCTTAAAATCAAAAATATTAAAGTTGCACTACCTAAAATTCCTATAATCATAAAATTTAAGCGTTTTTGCTCTAAGGCGAATAAAGCAAAAAGTATTACTATAATGGCACTTTGATAAAACCATGCTATATTTGAAAGAGTAAGAGAAGACAAAATCACAGCTATATAAAAAATCTTTTCTTTTCTATGAAAAATAAGTGTATAAATTAAAAAAAGTCCAATTAAAGCTACATTTAAAGTATAACTTGAAGGATACCACCAAAGATAAATTCCTATAAATAACGGCAAGGCAATCAATGAAAAAAAGTCTTTTTTTAAAATCATTCTTACCATAAAAAATAAAATAAACATAGGTAAAACAATTACCAGCATATCCGTATCATAATACCCACTCATAGTGCGATTATAATAACTGTTTGCTATGCTTGCTAAAAGAGCAGCTACAAAGCCCATTAAAGGACGTTTGTATTCATTAGCTAGCAAAATAATAGGAATCACCACCAAAGAAGATAAAAAAGTACTCATATATAAAATGATACTTTCAAAAGAAAAAGGTGTGACTTTATAAAGCCAATAAGTAAGCGTAGATAAAGAAGATCCATAATAACTCAAATCATTAGGCTGATGAAAACCTGCTATCATATCTCTTGCGCCCTCAGCAAAGGCATAGCCATCGTTTGAAATGATCATTAATTGATTATTGAAAAAATACTCATTAAACTCACTTGCCCACCAAACCCAATAAAACCTGCAAAATACACTAAAAACATAAGCTAATACAATCATCGCAAACAAAACTAAATAAGGGTTTTTTAAATACTCTTTTTTCAACATCTTTTATCCTAATAAATATTTCAAAGCATCACGTGCAATTTTTACTTTATCAAAAGCCTTAGCCCTAGTTTTAGCCTTATTTTTATACGCTTTTCTTAATTTATCATCTTCAAGCATAGTCTTTAAACCCTGAAACATAGAGTTTTCATTATCTACTTCTACTAAAAGTCCAAATTCATCATCTCCAAAAAGCTCTCTTGCACCACTTTTATGATCAGTGCAAACTACCGCACAAGAACAAGCTAAGCTTTCAATTAAAACATTTGAAAAACCTTCAAACACAGAAGCAAAAGCAAAAAATTCACATTTAGCCATGTATTTATAAGGATTATTATCAAATCCTAAAAGCAAAACCTTTTCTTCTAAATTTAACTCTTTAATCAAAGCCAAAAGCTCATCTTTAAGCACACCTTCACCTAAAATCACAAGCTTTAAATCTGTTTTCAATCTCGCATAAGCACGAATTAATAAAGCATGATTTTTACCTTTATCAAGCCTGCCTACACTTAAAATAAATTTATCTTTTAAAGCTATATCTTCAAGAGCTTTTTGCTCTATGTTTTCTAAATCGATGGCATTGTATAAAATTTCACATTTTTTTGGATTTATACTAAAATTTTGCACTAAATCTTCTAAATTTCCTTTAGAATTAGGCAAGATTAAATCAGCCCTTGGGTAAAGTAAAGAAATTAAAAATTTATTTGCCAAAGAATTAAAATTATTTTTCATATACATCACACTTGGTGTAGTGCATTCATTGATCACAAGGCGAGTTTTGTTTCCAAACATTCTTGCCATTAAAGCTATATAATTAGGTCGATTTAAAAAAACAAATTCTGTATCAATGCCTAAATTTCTGCAAAGTTTTTTGTATTTTAAAGCCAAAAAAGGTAGTTTTAAAAATTTCAAAATAGGATTTTCACTAGGTTTTGAACATTCTAAAAAATGAATTTGACACTCTGGAATTTCATAAGAAATTTTATCATTCATCAAGATCAAATGCACTTCAAATTTCAAACTTAAAATAGGCAATAAAGTCGCCACAACTCTTTCAGCACCACCACTTCCTAAAGAATAAATAAAAATGCCTAATTTTTGCATAAAGCCACCCGAATTTTTGATAATTTTTCAATCATATTATTTGGAATTATACTTAAAATGAGTAATATCAAAGCAGGAGCGTTGATTTTTATACTCAGGCTTTTAAACAAACATTTATAAAGAGCTTTATAATTTTTTGCAAGTTTTGCATAATAAGCTGCCATTTTATAATAACTCGCACAAGTTTTTTTATAATCTTTATCCTTACTCATTCTAAGTTCATTTTCTAAAATTTTAGCAAGCTCTAAATATCCCAAATACACCCTATAAGCATTTTTACTCGCCCCTAAAGTCACGCTATCTTGCCTAAAAATCCTATAAATCCTAAAAGCCTTATGGATATAAAAACTTTTTTCCTTGTATAAATTTACCCAAAGCGTGGCTTCATTGCCATAAAATTCTTCATTAAAACGCTTGTTTTCAAGTAGAGATTTTTTAAAAACAGAAAAAAACTCTCCGCTAAATTTAGCCATTAAAAAATCTTTTTTAGAAATTTCACTATCTTTTTCCAAGCCCTTGCCGCTAAATTCCTTGCTTAAATTTCCTTCTTTTTCTATCAAACAATTTCCAAAAACATGAGCATAACCCTCATTTGCTTTTTGCATCAAGGTACTTAAAGCCCCGGATAAAAGCTCATCATCATCATCTAAAAAAGTTACAAACTCGCCACTTGCTTGATCTAAGCCATTGTTTTTATTGCCATTTGGACCTTGTTTGTAATTTTGATTTAAAAAATACTTAATGCGATCATCATCTTTTTGTAAATTTTGCACCACACTTTTAGTATCATCACTAGAATTATCATCACTTATAATAATTTCTAATTCTTTAAAATCTTGATTTTGTATGCTTTTAATAGCCTTTTCCAACAAAGCTTGACGATTAAAAGTTGGTACTATAACAGAAAGTTTAGGCATTTTTAACCTCGGCTATAAGCTTAAGCCATTCTTCTTTGATATGAGAAATTTCAAAGTCTTTACACCTTTGTTTGGCACTATTTACAAGTTCTTTTCTAAAATTTTCATCATTTAAAACAAGTTCAAGTTTTTTAGCAAGTGCTATTTCATCATCACAACCTACCAAAAGCCCATCATGATTATCTTTGATTAAATCCTTAGCACCATTATAATAAGAACTTGAAATTCTACAAACCTCAAAATACAAACTTTCAATTAAAACCGTTGGCAAACCCTCTACAAAAGAACAAAGGCAAAGCACTTTTGCTTTTTCATAAAGAGCCTTGACATTTTCAACACGTCCTAAAAAATCAACTTTTATTCCTAAAGATTTTACCTTATATTCAAGTTCTTGCCTTAACTCTCCATCTCCTGCTATAACAAATTTATAATTTTCTTGCAAATTTTTATCCAAATGCGCTATAGCTTTTAAAAACATTGCAGGGTTTTTGTTGTGATCTAAACGCCCTATAAAAAGAACTACATTTTCTTTTTCAAAACTAGAATCAAAAGGAATTTCTTCGCTAAAATGGCAAGGGTTTAATAAAAGCTTAACCCTTTTTACAAATCTTTCATAATACACCTTATCACTGCTTCCAAGCACACTTAAAGCATCACAAAAAGGATAACTTACCCTTCTTAAAAAACGCCAAATTTTAGGTTTTAAATACGCTTCATTACTATGCTCACTTATAATGAGTGGAGTTTTAAGCCCTATTTTCGCAGCAATACAAGCAATATTAGTCGTGTCCAAAAAAGAAATAAAAACATCAGCCTTACTTTCTTTCAAAGCCTTTCTTAAAGCAAAAAATTTCTTAAAACGACTTGCGATTTTATGATAAAGTGTATCAAATCTAAATTGTTCTAAACTTGTAACTTTAACTTCATTTTCAAGCTTATAAAAAGATTCTCCTGCATGAAATTTAATAATATTTACTTCATGCTCTTTACAAAGTGCATTAGCTAAAGTTACCAAAACACGCTCAGCGCCTCCTGAATTTAAAGTTGCGATAATAAAGCTTATTTTCATCATTTCTCCTCTTTAAGCTTACCGTGTTCTAAACGATAAACCTTATCACATTGCGTTATCGTAGAAAGGCGATGTGCGATAATAATCATGGTTTTATCTTTAGAAATTTTATAAATTTCATCCATGATTTTTGCTTCACTTTGAGTATCAAGCGCAGAAGTTGCTTCATCAAGCACTAAAATTTCAGGCTCTAGATATAAAGCTCTTGCTATAGCTATGCGTTGTTTTTGTCCCCCGCTTAAATTACTCCCCCCATCACCTACTTTTGTTTGCACTCCTTGAGGTAAATTTTTTATAAAATGCTCTAAATTTGCTTGTTTGATAACCCTGTTAAGTTTTTCTTCATCAACCGCATCTCCAAAAGTGATGTTTTTAGCTATGCTGTCATTAAAAAGATAGATATTTTGTGGGATATAGCCTATTTTTTGGCGATAATTTTTTGCATTGCTTGCATTTAATTCTTGCTTATCAATTAAAATTTGCCCTTCTTCGGGTTTTAAAAGTCCTATGATAAGATCTACTAAGGTGCTTTTTCCACAACCACTCTCCCCTATAAAAGCGATTTTTTCGCCTTTTTTAATGTTTAAGTTAAGATTTTTAAATAAATGTTTTTTTCCCTCATAACCAAAGCTAAGATTGCAAATTTTAAGCTCTTGATTAAAGCTTAATTTTTCCTCGCCCAAATTTTCTTCTTCTTGTCTTAAATTTTGATAAATAATATCCAAAGAAGAATGATAATAAAGCAAATCATGATAACTTGTAATAATACGATTTGCGCTTGGCATTAAGCGATAAAGCGCTAAAACAAAAATAGAAATCGTGGATAAAATACCTGAAATATCACTTTCATTTTTCAAAACCAAAAATACCACGATAAAAACAAGTACACAAAAACCTATTCCTTCAAGATAAATTCTAGGCACTGCAGCTACGCTTTCATTGGTAATATTTGCTTTAGAAAAAACTTCACTTTGTGCTTTAAAAAGGCTTAATACTCCATCTTCTTTGGTTTTAAGCTTGATAAATTTAAAATTATTTAAATTTGTATTTAAAATTTCGAAGAAATTTTTCATCGCTTCTTCGCGTCTTAGTCCTGCTTTTTTAATGATAGGGCTTAAAATTTTCACTAAAATAAAGGCATTTAACACCATAAAAATACTTAAAAATAAAGTGATTTTATAATTAATCAAAAGCATTAAAGCATAAAGCAAAAGCACTACAAAAATTTCACTCATCAAAAGTAAAAATGATGAAATCATAGTGCTTAGATTATAAACTTCTCCTGTAATGGACTTTAAAATTTCAGATTGATTTTTTTGAGTAAATTTTTCATAATTAATATTTAAAAATTTAGAAAAAACCTTATAAGCAATCGCGTGATAACGCCCCTTAGAAAATCTTGCCAAAAGATGGAAATAATACGCATTTAACAAAGCTCTAAACACATAAAAAACAATAAGCCCCACTCCAAAATAAACAATGATTTCAAAAACAGGGATATTAAGATATTCTTTTAGGCTGATTAAATATTTATTACGATCAAAATAAGAAAAATCACTAGCCAAAGTGATAAAAGGCATTACCAAAGAAATTGCAAAAGTTTCTATAAAAGAAACAAATACTGAAAAAACAAGCAAGAAAAATAAAAAATTTTTATCTTCCTTGCTTAAAATAAAAAAAAGTTTTTTTAACACTGTTTTTCCCAATCAAAAGCAGATTTACAAATAAGCTCCAAATCATCATATTTAGGCTGCCAAGAAGTAAGATTTCTGATTTTACTTGCATCAGAAATCAACACACTAGGATCGCCCGCACGGCGTGGGGCAAGTTCTACTTTAAAATCCACTCCGCTAACTTTTTTCATCGCTTCAATCACTTCTTTTACACTAAAACCATGTCCATAACCTACATTAAAAACATTGCTTTCATTCTCTTGTAAATAATCCAAAGCCGCTAAATGCGCGCTTGAAATATCATCTACATGGATAAAATCTCTTATACAAGTACCATCTTTTGTATCATAATCATCGCCAAATATGAAAAGTTTATCACGTTTTCCTGCGGCACATTCAGCTGCAACTTTTATAAGCAAAGTCGCTTTTGGATAGCGTTGTCCTAAAGTATAATCCATGCAAGCACCTGCAACATTAAAATATCTTAAAATACAATGCTTAAATTCAGGATTTGCCATACTTGCATCACGCAAAACTTCTTCGCTCATAAGCTTACTACGCCCATAAGGATTAATAGGTGCTAAAGGACTTGTTTCGCTCACAACAGGAGTTTGTGGTTCGCCATAAGTGGCTGCCGTTGAAGAAAATATAAATTTATTCACTCCAGTTTGCAAACAAGTTTCGATGAGATTTGTCGTATTAACAGTGTTGTTCATATAATATTTTAAAGGATTTTGCATACTTTCAAAAACTTCAATACTCGCTGCAAAATGCACAATAGCGTCAAATTTTTCTCTCTCAAACAATGCTTTTACGCCTTGAAAATCACTTAAATCTTGTTCAAAAAATTTAAAAGCTCTTATTTTTTGCAAATCTTCTATTGCGATTTTAGAACCCTTAGAAAGATTATCTAAAACACAAATTTCATGATCTATTTTTAAAAATTGTCTTAAAGTATGAGAACCTATATAACCTGCACCACCACTAATAAGAATTTTCATCATCATTCCTTTTTTCTAAAAATGTCAAAAATAAATTTTAATATATTTTCTTAAATACTTAAGATCGAACTTTTGAAATTTCACTCTCACAAGCTTTTGCAAAAACTTCTGTATAAGAACGATCTGATTTTTTTTCACGCAAAAAATCTCTCATATAAGAAAGAAAATCAACATAATCTTCTTCACTAACATTAGCTTTAATAAGTTCATATTTTAAAAAAAGCATATAGGTATTTAAAACATCACTTTCACAATATTCGTGAATTTTTTCAAGTTCATTTTCATAAAAAAGTTTCATCACCTCATCGCCATGCACATCATATTTTCCTGGCAAACCCACCATAGAGCAAAGTGTATCAAGCTTTATTCCACGCCCATTAGATCCTAAGGATTCTAATAAATCACAATGTTTTAATTCTGAAAATCTTGTTTTATAATTATTCCATTTATCGCTTTGAGTATCTAAATAAGTTGCTGCTTTTAAATTGTATTTTAAAGCCCTTAAAACAAGAACAGGCATATCGAAATTTTTACCATTAAAGCTGACTAATTTTGGCTCATAATTTTCTATAAAATTAAAAAAAATCTCAATCATTTCTTTTTCATTTTGCCCATCAATTTTATTTACTTTGATAAATTTTCCAAAATTATCGCTTAAAACCGCACAAATACTGATGATTTTATGGTAAGGCAAAGGCAAAAACTCACTCCCACTTTGTTCTTTTTGCCACTGAAGTGCTTTCAAACTTACCTCTAAATCACTTCCTTCAAAACCTAAAGTTTTGCGGATAAGCTCAACATCTGGCACACTCTCACAATCAAAAACACAAATATAACCTTCATTTTTTGCCATTTTTAACCTTTTTTTAAATAATTTCGCTAAAATCATAGCAAAAATTTTAAAATATTAGGCTTTTAATGAAAATAGCAATTGTTCGTTTGTCAGCACTTGGCGATATTATCCAAAGTGCCGTGGTTTTGCAATTTATCAAAAATTTTAAAAAAGATATAGAAATTCATTGGTTTGTAGATGAAAAATTTGAAGGCATACTTAAAAACCATCCTTTCATAGACAAACTCTATGCCCTACCCTTAAAAGACAAAAAAATTTTAAAAAGCCTAAAAATTCTTCTTAAAGCAAGAAAAAACAACTATAATGCAGTAATAGATCTACAAGGGCTTATAAAATCTGCTATTGTAAGTCGAATTTTAAGTAGAAATAATTTTGGTTTTGATAAAAATAGCCTTAAAGAAAGTTTTGCTCATAATTTCTATAACCAAAAACTTGAGTTAGATTACAATGAAAATGTATTTGTAAGATACTTAAGTCTTACCTCCTTTATGTTAAATACTGATTTTAATGTCAAAAATTTAGCCTTTAAACAAGATATTTTTAGCGTAGATGAAAATTTAAAACAACTCTTAAACAATAAACTCAAGCTCGATAAAAACGAAAAAAACATACTCATACACGTGGGTTCAAGCGTAGAAAATAAAATCTATCCTAAAACCAAACTTGCTATACTTTGCAAACTTTTAATCAATGAATTTCAACAAGCAAAAATTTGGCTCGCTTGGGGAAATGTAAAAGAATACGAATTTGCTAAAGAGGTTTTAAATCTTAGTGGTATTGATGAAACACATATAGAATTAGCGCCAAAATTCAGCCTTGAAGAACTAATGGCTTTTACAAAAATGATGGATCTTATCATAGGAAATGATAGCGGCCCAACACATTTAGCTTTTGCTTTAAATAAGGCATCTATTACGATTTTTGGTGCAACACCAAGCTACCGCAATGCTTTTCAAACTCATATCAATAAAATCATTGATGCAGGTAAAAAAATCCAAAATGCCAAGCATATCGATAAAAGTGATTTTTGTATCACGCGTATAGAAGAAGAAGATATCTTCAAACTTGCCAAAGGCTTACTTAATGAAAAATAGTGATAGAATATATCTTAGTCTTTATTATATTTTGAAATTTTTTGTTACTTTTATGCCTGAGTGTATCTTGCATTTTTTAGCTTTGATTGTAGCAAGAATCACTTTTTATCTTAGCAAAAAACATCGCAAGATCATCGATATAAATTTGCAAATCTGCTTCCCTCAATACACTCAAAAAGAACGCGATAAACTATCTTTGAAAATTTATGAAAATTTTGCTCAATTTGGAATTGATTGTTTACAAAATCAAAACACCACCAAAGAAAAAATTCTCAATAAAGTAAATTTTATCAATGAAAATTTTCTTATAGACGCTCTAGCTTTAAAGCGTCCTATTATCTTCACAACTGCACACTATGGAAACTGGGAAATTTTAAGCCTTGCTTATGCGGCTAAATATGGTGCGATTTCCATAGTAGGAAAAAAGTTAAAAAGTGAAGTTATGTATGAAATTTTAAGCCAAAGTCGCACCCAATTTGACATAGAACTTATCGACAAAAAAGGCGGTATAAGACAAATGCTAAGTGCTCTAAAAAAGGAGCGAGCTTTGGGAATTTTAACTGATCAAGACTGTGTAGAAAACGAAAGCGTAAGATTAAAATTTTTTAACAAAGAAGTGAATTATCAAATGGGAGCAAGCCTTATCGCACAAAGAAGCAATGCTTTGATCATCCCTGTTTATGCCTACAAAGAAGATGGTAAATTTTGCATAGAATTTTTTAAAGCAAAAGATTCTCAAAATGCAAGTTTAGAAGAACTCACACTTTATCAAGCACAAAGTTGCGAAAAAATGATTAAAAAAAGACCTTGGGAATACTTTTTTTTCCATAGACGCTTTGCAAGTTATAATGAGGAAATTTATAAATAAAATAAATTTTTTATATTTTTTATTTTCTTAGGATGTCTTAAAATATCTTTCAATAATTTTAAAATATGTTGTCTTTTTGAAATTTTTATTTGTTTCCATATCTTTTTAACCTCGTAGGGATCGTCATCTATTGAAATTTTAAATACATCCATAAGTTGTATAATATAGTTTTGAAAAAATTTCTTATATTTTTTTTGAAAATTAATATCTAGATTAGATTTTTCATTAAAAAATTCCAAATATTTAAAGCATTAGTTGCAAAACAAAAAATTTTAAAATACTTTCTTAATTCATTATAATTGTCATAATATTTTCTCAAAGTTTGCAAAAAATCTGGTAATTTTTCAGGCATTTGGTTGTTTTCGCTCGAAGTTATAGAATTTTCCCTAACCCTGTAAATTAAACCACAATAATCCAAATAAATAAGTTTTTTCGCCAAAGAAAAAAGCAATACGCCAAAATCTGTATCCTCATAATAAACCCCATGAGTAAAACGCAATCTATACTTATTTAAGATATTTGCATTAAAGGATCCTTGCCAAGCAAAACAAAAAAAATAAATGCTATTTATATACAAAGTATCTAAAGCATAATCATAATAAAATCTATTTTTTAATTTTTTTGGAAATTCAAAGTGGATATCTTTTTTCATTTCTTTCTTTGTTTCATCATATTTTACATAAGAATGCACACAAATATCCAAATCACTCTTACTCATCTCATTTACGCATTTTTCAATGCAATCAAGCTCTAAATAATCATCAGAATCTAAAAAGTGAATAATATTATTAGGTAAATCTTGAATTATAAAATCATTAATATTTTTAAGCTTTGTTTGGATTATATTTTTACTAAGCTTTGTAAAATTTTTATTAATATCTTCTTTTGTAAGCTCCTTAGAAGCTGTATTAAAAGTATTTATATTTTCATAGCTTGTAATATTACTTTCATTTTCAAAAAATTCTCTTAATTTGGTGCCTTTTATAAATTCTAAATCAGCATTTCTAGCTGAACTTAAACCACCGTTTTCTTTTATAATAAGGAAAATTCTTTCATCTTTTTTAGCATATTCTTTAGCAATATTTAAGCTATTATCGCTACTTCCATCATCTACTAAGATAATATCTAAATCTTTATAGCTTTGATTTATAACACTTTTTAAGCATTCATCTAAATATTTTTCTACATTATAAATTGGGATTATGATAGAAACTGATCTATAAAACATTTCATTCCTTAACATGATAAAAACTAAATTATACATAAATTAATTTAAAATTTAAAAATATAAAGTTATAATTTTTTAAAATATATTGGGAAATCAATAGTGAATCTAAAGCAAATAAGCGTTATTATCATCGTAAAAAATGCAGAGCAAACCTTGCTTGAGTGTTTAAATTCTTTAAAAAGTTTTGATGAAATTATTTTACTTAACAATGAAAGTAGCGATAATACCCTAAAAATAGCTAATGAATTTAAAAAAGATTTTGCTAATTTACACATTTATCACAGTGCTTTTATAGGCTTTGGAGCCTTAAAAAATCTTGCTTTAAGCTATGCAAAAAATGATTGGATTTTAAGCATTGATGCTGATGAAGTGCTTGAAAATGAATGTATCAACGAACTTAAAAGCTTAGAATTTAAAAAAGAAGATATCATCGCACTTAGTCGCAAAAATCTCTATAAAGGCGAATGGATAAAGGCTTGTGGTTGGTCGCCTGATTATGTTTTAAGAATTTTTAACAAAAATTTCACTCGTTTTAATGATAATTTAGTACATGAAAGTCTTATTTTACCAAGCAATGCTAAAAAAATTCATCTTAAAAATGGATTAAGGCATTATGCTTGTAATGGAATAGAAAGTATGATTTATAAAATGAATCTTTACACTAGCTTTTCCGCAAAAGAAAAACTCAAACAAGGTAAAAAAGCAAGTATTTTTGGGGCAATTTCACGCTTTTGGCTGACTTTTATAAAAGATTATTTTTTTCGCGGTGGTGTAAAATATGGCTATAAAGGTTTTGTTATAGCCCTTTTAAACGCAAATGGAGCTTTTTTTCGCTATATGAAACTTTACGAGCTAAATCATGAAAAAAATTAATATTTTTTTAAAAGATATCACTGAAAGCGGCGGCGGAGAAAGAGTTTGCGTTAATCTTGCCAATGCTTTTTCTAAAAAATATGAAGTTGAAATTTTTAGCTTTTATAAAAGCTTTGAACAACCTGCTTATGAGCTTTATAAAAATATAAAAATTTCTTATCTTAGTAATCAAAATTTTTATCATGCAAATAAAATTAAAAAAATCTTTTTAAAAACTTTTTATCGTTATTTTTTATCACTTTTAATCATTTTAAAATTTAAAAATGTAAAAAATGGCATTCTTTTAGCTAATGATGGATATTTTTTACCTTTTTTTAAAAATAAAAAACTTAAATATTTTAGAATTTGGCATATCAAAGCTCCAAAAAAGAAAAAAAAGATTTTTGACTATTTTGATACACTCATCATACTTTCAGCTAAAGAAATTGAGAAGTGGCAAAAATGGCATAAAAATATACAAGTAATTCCAAATTTTCTCTCTTTTATATCTTCAAAAACAAGTAATTTATCACAAAAAGTCGTACTTAGCGCGGGAAGATTTACTAAAGAAAAGGGTTTTTTAAGGCTCATTGATATTTGGGAAATAGTGCAAAAAGATGGAAATTTTAAAGAATGGAAGCTTCATATCGTAGGAGATGGGCTTTTAAAAGAAGAAATACTTCATAAAATACAAGCTAAAAAATTAGAACATTCTATTGTTTTGTTACCTTTTAATAAAAATATAGAAGAAGAATACTTAAAAGCAAGTATTTATGTAATGGCTAGTTATTTTGAAGGTTTTGGAATGGTTTTAGCTGAAAGTGCAAACTATGCAATTCCAAGCATTGCTTTTGATATCAATACCGGCCCAAGCGATATTATAGATAATAAAAAAAGTGGGTTTTTAATAGAAGATGGAAATTTACAAGAATTTGCAAATAAGCTTAAAATATTAATGCAAGATGAAAGTCTAAGGGAAAAATTTGGCATAAATGCCAAAGAAAAAGTGCAAAAAGATTTTAGCCAAGAGGCCATTATACAAAAATGGAATGAAATTATTTCACTTTAAAAAACAATTTGGCAAAAATTAATTTAACTTTATACAATTTTTTTAAAAATTTATATTTAAAATAATTTATTTCTTTATTATTAAATAAAAATTTTAAAATATCAATTTGTAAATAAATCAAGACATATGACTTTAAATTTTCTTTAAGAATTTTATTTTCTTTTATATATTTTAAAATATATAAATAATCATCTAAACAATCCTGAATTTTCTCTTTATTTTTTCGTCGCTTAGTGATCGAAAAAGAATTATCTACATAATTATACAAATACAAATCAACTTGCAAGTATCCATCATCATTTAAATTGTTTATCAAGAAAAAAAACGCAAGCATATCTTCAGCTACAAGGAGTTTTTTATCTATTGCAAAAAGCTCTTTTAGTGAATCCAAGTAAAAATCTTTTTTACAAAACAGAGTACAAATATTCCAATAAATTCCTTTAAATTCTTCTAAATTTTTAAGTGTATCTTTAAATATTGATTTTAATTTAATTCCATTGCTAATATAAGTAAAAGAAAATTGGCATATTTTATAAGTATTTATTAAGAGGATTAATTTTTCGCAAGCATTAAGCTCTAAATAATCATCAGGATCTAAAAACATCAAATACTCACTATTTGAATGTTTAACACCATTATTTCTGGCTGCAAAGGTGCCTAGGTTTGTTTTATTATGGATTATTTTTATTCTTGTATCTTTTTTGGCATATTCTTTAGCTATTTCTATACTTTTGTCATTTCCACAATCATCCACAACGATTATTTCTATATCTTTAAAGGTTTGATTTATGCAACTTTCCAAAGCTCTTGCTATATATTTTTCTACATTATAGGTGGGTACAATTATTGAAATTTTAGACATTATTTTTCTTAAAAAGTTTTTTAGGATGGCGCAAATAAAAT
>NZ_MJWZ01000024.1:0-6746 GCF_001762535.1 Campylobacter sp. BCW_6889
AGGTCGCTTAGCTCAGTTGGTAGAGCGCCACCCTTACAAGGTGGATGTCATAAGTTCGAGTCTTATAGTGACCACCATTTTATAAAATCATAAATAGGTTTTATAATCTCTACTTCTTTACTTTGGATGCAGCGGTAGTTCAGCTGGTTAGAATGCCGCCCTGTCACGGCGGAGGTCGCGGGTTCGAGCCCCGTCCGCTGCGCCATCTTGCTTGGTAACAATTTTATAAGTATAATTTGCAAAATAATAAAAAATAGAGCTAAGGAAAAAAATGCTTATTATTGGACATAAATTATTAAAAAATTTAGATTTTTCTTTTATTGAAAGTGTTGAAGAAGTTAAAGATAATAAAGTTTATTGTATTGTTTATGATGAAAAATTGATTTCTTATTTAAGTCAAAATGATTTTGAATTTGCTATTTTAGTTCAAAATAAAGACGAGATATTTTTAGCCAATGCTTTAGGAGCTAAGTTTTTGCTTTGCAATGACAAAAAACTTGCAAAATTTGCTAGCAAGGTTGCAGAATTTTATGTTTTTGATAGTAGGGTTTTAATGATTGTTGATAAATTAGAGAATTTTAAAAAATTTTATAAATTAAAAATCGATGGAATGATTTTAAAAGATAATATAGATAATTTTCCTAAAAACTGATAAATTCTTTTGTAAAATAAGTGCTAATTGACGAGGTTTAAATAATGCAAAAAAAATCTTTTTTGAAAATTTACGGATTAATTCCTTTTTTACTTATAGCATTCATCAATGCTTTTGTGGATTTGGGACATAAAATTATTATTCAAAATACTATTTATAAGGCCTATGAAGGAAGCGAGCAGTTATTTTTAAATGCTATAGTTAATGCTTTGATTTTACTTCCTTTTATTCTTATGCTTTCTCCTTCGGGTTTTTTAGCGGATAAATATCCAAAAAATATTGTAATGAAAATTTCAGCAATTTTCAATGTTGTACTCACTTTAATAATTTGCATTTGTTACTATAGCGGTGCTTTTTGGATGGCTTTTATTTTTACTTTTATAATGGGAGCACAAGCAGCGATTTATTCACCAAGCAAATACGGTTTTATCAAAGAACTTGTAGGAAAAGACTTTCTTGCTATGGGCAATGGTGTAATTAATGCAGTAAGCATTATGGCAATCTTAGCAGGAATGGCTTTATTTTCTTTAAGTTTTGAAAGTCTTTATAGCTCTACGTATAATCAAACAGATGAAATTTTAAAAGAAGTAGCGCCTTTAGGAATTGTGCTAATTTTATTTTCTTGTATCGAAGTATTTTTTGCGTGGCGTTTACCTAAGCTCAAACAAACAAATAAAGATTTAGTTTTTAATAAAAAAGACTATATTCATGGAAAACTTCTAATAAATAATCTTAAGCTTGTTTTTAAAAATAAAACTATTTGGCTTTGCATAATAGGAATTTCATTTTTTTGGGCTATATCTCAACTTTATCTTGTTAGCTTTCCTGTCTTTGTCAAAAATGAACTTTTCATAGAAAATACTTTTTATGTGCAAATTTCACTCGCTTTTTCTGGTATAGGAGTGATTTTAGGCTCTTTAGTAGCTGGTAAATTTTCAAAAAATTATATAGAACTTGGACTTATTCCACTTGGTGCATTGGGTATGTTTTTAATGGCTTTTTTAATGCCTTATTTTATAAGTTTATTAAGTTATAGTTTTTTATTTTTCTTTTTTGGATTTTGTGGAGCTCTTTTTATCGTTCCTTTAAATACTTTAATCCAATTTCATGCCAAAGAAAATGAATTGGGGCAAATTCTTGCAGGAAATAATTTTTTTCAAAATATTGCCATGTTAGGATTTTTAGTCTTAGCAACTTTATTTGCAAAATTTGAAATCAATGTGGTTTATTTGTTTTATTTTATTACTTTAGTAACCTTTATAGGAGGTTTTTATATACTTTTAAAATTTCCCTTTTCTTTAGTGCGTATACTTTTAAGCATAGCTTTTTTACAACGATACCGCTTACTTGTAGAAGGTTTTGAAAATATACCAGAAAAAGGCGGAGCTTTGCTTTTGGGTAATCATATTTCTTTTATTGATTGGGCTGTTGTACAAATGGCAATTCCAAGAAAAATTTATTTTGTTATGGAAAGAAGCATTTATTCTAAATGGTATATTAAATTTTTTCTTGATAAATTTGGCATTATTCCTGTATCAAGCACGGGAAGTAAGACGAGTTTAGAACTGATAGCAAAGCATATCAAAGAAGGTAATTTAGTTTGCTTGTTTCCTGAAGGTACACTTTCAAGACATGGACAATTAAATGAATTTAAAGCAGGATTTGAATTAGCTTGTGAATATTTAAGCGAAGATGATGGAAAAATTATTCCTTTTTATATAAGAGGACTTTGGGGTAGTGCTTTTTCAAGAAGCGATGAAGAATTTTCAGCAAGAAACCGCACTTTAAATAAAAGAAAAATTGCTATAGCTTTTGGTAAAGCTATGCCTTTGCATTCTAAAAAAGATGAAGTTAAAGCTAAAGTTTTTGAACTTTCTTTTATGGCTTGGAAATCACAATGCGAAGCTATGCATACTATAGCAAGAGCTTGGATAGATACAGCTAAAAAAAATCTAAATCAAATAGCTATTATCGATACACTAGCTGGAGATATTTCTTATAGAAAAATGTTGAGTCTTAGTTTAATTCTTAATTTTTTTATTAAAAGAAAATCCAAAGAATTAAACATTAACCCTCGGCGTGGAAGTTACGCTCCTAAAGAGGAAGCTATAGGAATTTTATTACCTGCTTCTTTTGCAAGTTCTTTAACCAATCTATCTGTTTTAATCGCAGAAAAAATTGCAGTAAATCTTAATTTTACGGCTGGAGAAAAAGCTCTAAAAGCAGCTATAAAAAATGCGCAAATTTCACAAATTTATACTTCTAAAACTTTTTTAGAAAAATTAGCAAATAAAGGTATAAACCTAAATTTCGATACAAATATACATTTAATTTATTTTGAAGATATTGTAGAAGATTTTAAAATGCAAAAAACTAAAATTTTTAGCATGATGTTAGCAGTTAGTATTATACCTAGTTTTATACTCAAAAGCATCTTCACTCCTTCAAAAAACAATCTTGCCATCGCAGCTATTTTGTTTAGTAGTGGAAGCGAAGGTTCTCCAAAAGGTGTTATGCTCAACAACCGTAATATTTTAAGCAATATAGCACAAATTTCTGATGTGCTTTGCACAAGAAATAATGATGTCATTCTCTCATCTTTACCACCTTTTCATGCTTTTGGACTTACCGTAACTACATTTTTGCCTTTGCTTGAAGGTATTAAAAGCATCACTTTTTCAGATCCAACCGATGCCTTAGGGGTTGCCAAAGCTGTTGCTAAAAATAATGTCACTATTATGTGTGGAACTTCAACCTTTTTAGGAATTTATACAAGAAATAAAAAGCTTGATGCTTTAATGTTTGAAAGTTTAAGAATAGTTGTATCGGGCGCTGAAAAACTAAAAAATGAAGTAAGAACTGCTTTTGAAATGAAGTTTAAAAAAAGCATTTTTGAAGGTTATGGAGCTACGGAAACTACACCTGTGGCGAGTGTAAATTTGCCGAATCGTTTTGATGCGGATTATTGGCTTATGCATCGTGCCAATAAAGAAGGAAGTGTAGGAATGCCTCTACCTGGAACTGCAGTGCGTATTGTTGATCCAAATAATTATGAAAATTTAAAAACAAATGAAGATGGACTCATACTTATAGGCGGTCATCAAGTTATGGTAGGCTATCTTAATGACAAAGAAAAAACCGATGAAGTGATTAAAGAAATTGATGGTATAAGATGGTACAACACGGGAGATAAAGGGCATTTAGATGAAGATGGTTTTTTATATATTGTCGATCGTTATTCTCGCTTTGCAAAAATTGGCGGAGAGATGATTTCTTTGGGTACAATAGAAGAAGAAATTGCCAAATTCATAGATACTGAAGTGGTTAAATTTTGTGCCACATCTTTAGAAGATGAGAAAAAAGGGGAACAAATTGCTTTACTCATAGAATGTAATAATGAAATTTTTGAAAGAGTATGTGAGATTATAAAAAATTCTAATATACCTACACTTTTTAAACCTAGATATTATTTTCAAATAGAAAAAATTCCCCTCCTAGGTTCAGGAAAAGTTGATCTTAAAAAAGTTAAAGAATTAGCTAAAAATTTAGCCATATAATTTGAGCTTATAACAAAGCCCAAATTAAAATTGGCATAGAAACAAAAGCAAAAAGAACTCCAAAGGCTACAGCACTTACGGCTAAATTGCTATCTAGTTTAGCTTTCATTACCATAGCTCCTGCTAAGGTCATAGTAGGAGCTGCGCTTTCTATAATAGCAACAATGGTAGAATTTTTTAATTCTAAATTAAATATTTTTAAACAAAATACAAAAAATAAAGGAGCTAAAATCATTTTAGCAAAGATGACAATTACTGTAGGTTTGTAAGAGGTTTTAATCGCCATAAAGCCAAGTCCTAAACCTATGGCAAAAAGTGCAACAGGGGTTGCAGAAGCGCCAAATAAACGAATAGGAGAGAAAATAAATTCAGGTAAAGTAATTAATTTGCACAAAAAACCAAAAAGCAAAGCTAAAAAAGGTGGAAAACTAAGAATTTTTTTAACATTAGCAAGTAAACTGACTTTTTCTCCATTTCCCAAAGAAAGTATAAAAGGTCCAAAAAGTGATATAGGTAAAGTTGTGGCTAAAGCATCGTAAAATATAACTTCAGCGCTAAATTGTGGGTCATTAAATATACCAGCAACAATAGGCATACCCACAAATATAGTATTTCCAAAACAAGAAAGCAAAAACATACTGACTAAAGTTACTTTAGAAAAATGAAAAACTTTTCCAATAAGAATAGCAAAAAAAGCTGCTAGTATACAGCTAAACAATCCAATAAAAATAAAAATAATCAATGAAAAATCAAAATTTAAATGATATGCTTTATCGAAAATCAAACAAGGTAAAGCAAAAATAATAGCAAAATCTAAAAAAGTCCTAGCTTGTTTTTGTTTTAAAACGCCAATTCTTTTGGCAAAATATCCGCCTGCAAGTAAAATAAAAATTGTAAATAATGGTATAAAAACAAACATTGAATAATCCTTTTTAAGGGATGGTTTTTGAAAACGGATAGAATTATATTCTTTATACTTAAAAAAAATCTTAATATTTTTTAAGTTTTTTAAAAAAACCAATATTTTTTATTTTTTGTAACTTTAAGAAATTGTAAGTTGAAATTTGATTTTGAATAGTTGGTATTTTAAGTTGAATGATTATAATTTTAAATAATGGTGCGGTTAGCGAGATTTGAATAATGCTAATAAAAACACTACTATACAATATTTATAAATAGCATAAAAATAAAAAGTTAGGATAAAAGTTAGGAAAATTATAAACATTATGTTTATTCCTATTTTTTTAATATTTTTACCATTGTATTTAAAAGTGTATATTAAAGAGTTGATTGAATATATACCGCTCCCGCTAAAAGAAGCGAGAGCATAGGCGAGTGATTGATTGTTATATATTGTTTGAATTGGAGTTTAATTTTTTTCAATTTCTTCAAGATTATATAATGGTTTTCTTACATTTGTACTAATTTTATATTCCTTAATATATCCTGACTTAACCCAATTTCTAATTGTTAGGATATTTACATTAAGCATCTTTGCTATTTCTTCTCTATTATAATATTTTTCAACCATTTTTCCTCTCCTTTTTTTGGGGGGGGGTCTTCTATTTTCTGAAAATCGAGAATGGTTTCTTTTGATATGTAATAACCTTTTTCTAATTTAAAGCTTTTTAGAACACCTCTTGAGTTCCATACACGAACTGTTGTATGGGTTACAGAGTACATTTTTGCAACTTCATCGACAGAATAATAAGTTTGCTCTTTAAAGCTTCCATCTTCTTGTAGTTTTTTAATTATTTTCATTCTATTGTTATCCTTTCTAATTTTTTTCTATAAAATCTTTTTCAAGCAAATAATCTTTGTTAATGTTTAAAGAATTTTTAGCTCTTGTAACTGCCACATACAAAAGATTTAATTCTTCTTTTGCTATGGTAATTTGTTCTCTTTCTTCAAGTTCTTGCTTGATGTTTAAAAAATCATCAATAATTTCAACATTATTCCACTCTAAACCTTTGCTCTTGTGTCCTGTACTTAATATCAAATCAGCTTGTTCTTGTTTTTTAACACAACTTTTTTCAATATCTTTAATAAGCTTTATAATATCGCTATGCACATATTTAAAAAGAACAAATATTTTTTGTTTTAAGTCAACCTCTTTAGTTTCGTTGATATATTCAAGAAGTTCTTTTAAGTCGGCAAATTTTGCAATAAACTGATTTTTGATATATTTGTGTTTTTTAAAAAGAAGATTTTGTATGTCTAATAACTCATCAAAACTATAACTATTCACCCCTCCCACAAAAAATAATTTTTTATTCAAATTTTCTACTGCTATATCAAATAGTTTAGCATTAGTTCTACATATTATAGCTTTTGCTTCATTTTCATCATTTCCCTTTCTTGGTTTTAGCGTTCCTTTAAAATCTCTTGGGGCATTTAAAATTCCCAAATAAGAATTGGCAATAGTAGCTATGCTTTGTGGGCATCTAAAGCTTTGAGTTAGATATAAAATATGAGATTTTGGCATAGATGCTAATACTTCTAAGGAATTTACAGCACCTCTGAATTTATAAATGCTT
>NZ_MJWZ01000025.1:0-2233 GCF_001762535.1 Campylobacter sp. BCW_6889
AGCTCTCATCTATGATCTGACAAAGTGCGTGTATGATCAAAATGTGCATTTCTTGAATTCTAGCCGTATCATCGCTTGGCACGACAAGATTATAATCACAAAGCTTATTCATCATTCCACCACCTTTTCCGCTAAGCCCTAAACAAAGCATATTAAGTTCTTTTGCTTTTTTAAAAGCTTCTAAAACATTAGGGCTTTTTCCACTCGTTGAAATACCGATTAAAATATCATTTTCATTTCCTAAAGCTTCCACTTGTCTTGAAAAAACAAACTCAAAACCATAGTCATTTCCTATAGCACTAAGTGCTGAAGTATCGGTTGTAAGTGCTATACCTGCTAAAGCCTTGCGTTCTTTTTTATAACGCCCACTGAGTTCAGCTGCAAAATGCTGTGCATCAGCTGCACTTCCACCATTTCCACAAATCAAAATCTTGCCACCTTTTTTAAGACATTCACATAAAAGCTCACCTATTTTAGCGATTTGTCCTTTTAAAATTTCACTTTCTTGAACGATTTTTTGATGTTCTTGCCATTCTTTTTCTACTAAATTTATCATTTTTTATCCTTAATCTTTTCTATGATCTTACTTGTGCTAAATCCTTCTTCAAAGTCGATTAATTTAACTTTTGAAACAATATCCGTACCCACAACAAGCTTATCTTTATAATCAGCTCCTTTAACCAAAATATCGGGTTTTAAAAAGCCTTGCTTATCCCAATTGCGGATTGTTTGTATTGTAACACCAAGTAAATTTGCAGCATGTCTGATAGAAACAAGCTTATCTATCATGACTTAATCCTGTTAGAATGATTGTATCCATTATTATAAGAATAACTTTTAAATTGTGTTTTATCTGGTATTAAATCACTAAACCAAGTGACATTATTTTGCAAATCTAATATCCCATTTGTTATCTTTGCAATTAATTCATAATTTTTAGTATTATCATAAACCAAAATCTCATCACATAATGGCATAATTTTTAAAAGATTTTGCATACTTTCATAATATCTTTTATCTATTAAATGTGGCTCTATGTCGTGCCCACCTTTAGCTACTCTTATTTTTACTCGTGCTTTTGCAGTTTGCGGGCTATCAAGTCCTACGAAGTGTAAATTGATTTTATAACCATACTCTTTTAATTCACTAAATAGATTTAATATAGCTTTTCCGCAAAGCGTAGTTTCTTGATTAAAATTAAGTTTATCATTTATATATACTTTACGCATTTTTATAGCTATCTTTGAGGCACGAATTTGAGTTTGTCTATCTCTATGATCTCCAATGCTTTGAGCTATCTCATCTACATTTATGCGATAACCTAAATTTATTCCTTGCTCTTGTGCTAAAAAATATAAAGTAGTCTTTCCTGCACCATTTACACCAGCAAAAATAGTAGCCGTTGGTTGATTTACCATAAAAAGTTCCTTGTATAAATTTTAAGTAAAAATAATAAATTTTCAATAAAAATCTAAAAATATTTGATATTTATTTATAGTTTTTCATAGGTTTTTATAAATCAGTTTTATAGCTCTCATCTATGATCTGACAAAGTGCGTGTATGATCAAAATGTGCATTTCTTGAATTCTAGCCGTATCATCGCTTGGCACGACAAGATTATAATCACAAAGCTTATTCATCATTCCACCACCTTTTCCGCTAAGCCCTAAACAAAGCATATTAAGTTCTTTTGCTTTTTTAAAAGCTTCTAAAACATTAGGGCTTTTTCCACTCGTTGAAATACCGATTAAAATATCATTTTCATTTCCTAAAGCTTCCACTTGTCTTGAAAAAACAAACTCAAAACCATAGTCATTTCCTATAGCACTAAGTGCTGAAGTATCGGTTGTAAGTGCTATACCTGCTAAAGCCTTGCGTTCTTTTTTATAACGCCCACTGAGTTCAGCTGCAAAATGCTGTGCATCAGCTGCACTTCCACCATTTCCACAAATCAAAATCTTGCCACCTTTTTTAAGACATTCACATAAAAGCTCACCTATTTTAGCGATTTGTCCTTTTAAAATTTCACTTTCTTGAACGATTTTTTGATGTTCTTGCCATTCTTTTTCTACTAAATTTATCATTTTTTATCCTTA
The DNA here is from genome assembly GCF_001762535.1 of Campylobacter sp. BCW_6889. NCBI lineage: Bacteria > Pseudomonadati > Campylobacterota > Epsilonproteobacteria > Campylobacterales > Campylobacteraceae > Campylobacter > Campylobacter sp. BCW_6889. Next base: position 2,098 of record NZ_MJWZ01000025.1, read on the forward strand.
ATCTTTTCTATGATCTTACTTGTGCTAAATCCTTCTTCAAAGTCGATTAATTTAACTTTTGAAACAATATCCGTACCCACAACAAGCTTATCTTTATAATCAGCTCCTTTAACCAAAATATCGGGTTTTAAAAAGC
>NZ_MJWZ01000026.1:0-1573 GCF_001762535.1 Campylobacter sp. BCW_6889
ATTTCTACGGAATACATACCTCCTAAACCGCCTAAAGCATAAAATAATTCTTCGAAAATGTCTTCTTTGTTAAATTCAAGTTCTTCTATGTCAATAAGATCAGGAGTTCGGCTACATTTTTGTAAATTTTGATATATTTTGACTAAAATCTTGATTTTTTGTAGATTACTTTCAGCCTCTAAATAAGAATTTAAGTGTATTATTAGGGTTTTTATGAGTTTTTCTCTATTTTCTTTATTTTCAAGAAACTCAAGAGGACTGTGATTTATAGTTAAAATAACCAAAAGAATATACTTGAAAAATTAATAATACAAAAAACATATACTTTTTAAAAAAATAAAATTTTTCAAATATAGAAATTCAATAGAAGGAGAGAAGCTTAGTTAAAAGTTTGTTTGGTAAGCCAAAGGGAAAATTATAGCCCCCTTTAAAAAAGGGAAAAACAAGTGTTAATAACACTTGACTATAATTATACAAAGTAGTATAATTATTACTATAATTTTGTTTAACATTCTGTATCACCTCCTTTTTGGGCGTGATTGAATGCTAAAGGGGTTGCCGCCCCTTTGGCATTAACCCTTATGCAATTATACCAAAAACAAACTCTTTAACTTCTTAAAACAGTCCATGAAAAGATTTTACTTGTTATTCTTTAGCACTTTGTTTTTTGCACCTTCATTTTTATTTGGTGCAAATATTGAAAATATAAAAAAATATAGAAATTCAATAGAAGGAGAGAAGCTTAGTTAAAAGTTTGTTTGATACCGCAAGTAACCCACTCCAGTTGCCCCAAAAATTGAGCTTGGTTAATATGCCTTGACTATAAATAAACAAAGCAGTATAATAACCACTAGAATGAGTTTTATGTACCTCCTTTCAGGGGTTTCACAATTTAGCCGTAGGGGGTCAGCCTGCGGCTTAAACCCTTAATGTAATTTACCAAACAAACTCTTTAACTTCTGAAACAATTTATGAAAGATTTTTGTATAAGTTTTAATATTTTATATGAAAATTTAGGTGTAAGCTATAAACAAGAAGCCTTTCGAGCTAGCTAAGAATACTTGGCTTTAGTTAGGAACCTCCTACTTCTAAGCGTTAGCGAAAGTAGGAGTAATTCACAGTTTTCATTGTTTTAAAATTTTTCTTTTCGTTATTAATAGATAATTTTGATATATCATATCTATCCCAAAAGATAAGCTCTAAAGGTTGTTGTAAAAAATGATAAGCTAAGCTTATAAAAATAATCAAAGCTATAAGCACACCACAAGGTATATAAAATCTTTTAAGTTTGTAGAAGGGTTTATTCATTGTTTATCCTTTATTACTCTGCTTTAAGCTCTCCACCTTTAACCACAAGTCCATTAGAGTCTATAGTTACTTCAACTCCACCTGCTTTAATGATAACACAATCAGGTTTTGCATTAATAATTGTTTCTCCTACCTGTATAGTCGCTTCGCTATCGGCTTTTAACTCATGAATAGTTTTTGCGTAAGTTGTGATATTATCAGCTACCATGCTTGTATTTTTATCACTTTCAAATCCTATGGATTCATTACTTGTAAAAAGAATATT
>NZ_MJWZ01000027.1:0-5251 GCF_001762535.1 Campylobacter sp. BCW_6889
TCTTTGCTTTTTTGTGCCGCTCCTAATTTATCTCCTATCCCTTGCCATCTTATCCTATCATACTTAATCTTAGCAAGAGGACTAGCTTGTATTTTAGTTAAAGCAAATTTGATCTTATTGCCTTTAGGTATAGAAAGTACAGGATAGCCTTTATTACTTACTCCTATTAAGCCCATTTGATAAACGGAATATTTATTATTGATTTTATGCTTTGAATAAGTATAAGGAAATACCAAAGCAACTTTAGTACAAGGTCCTCCAGCTACTGGAGGATTTAAACATCCACTTATACTAGCTCCTTGTATTTCATCGTGTAACATAATAGGAACATTATTATATTTTATTCTTTTAGCCTTTTTTGCTTTTAACTTAACTCTACCTCCATGTAAGCATAATAAAGTATTATCTTCTAAGATAGGATGCAAACAAGAAGTATCAAGAGTTACATTAATATCTTCTATTCTAGGAATAGTTATCTTTCTTTTTCTAGCCATGAAAAGCCTTGTGAGATTTGAGAATGTTTTCTAATTGCTCATCTTTAGCATAAAGAAATTTTTCTTCTAAGGAGCAATCAAAGTTTAAAGGAAAAGGTTTTAAGGTATTTTTACTTAAAAATTTTTCCCAAAGCATAGAATTTTCCTCTGAAGACAAATTCCAAAAATCATCTTTATTGTTATAAACATAATCTTGATAATCTATAAAATTTACAAAATTAATATTTGTATCTTTTTGTTTAGAGAGTAAACCTTGTATATTTTCTTCTTCGACTTTTTTTGGGATTTTGTTGTAATTGATAAGATAATGATTAAGTCTATCTTCATTTAACTCTTGATTATCAAGTTCTTTTAAAAACTCTTTAGAATAGTAATTTAAAAAATAATTATTCGCATATTTTTCTATATGTTTTTTAAAACTTCTTTTATAAATAAGTGTATTTTGGGTGGCAGGATAAGATTTAAAAGCATTATCTTTAGAATTTAATATATAGTTATAACCCGAAAAAAAATAAGAAAAATCCATAAAAGCATAATCAGCGCTGATGCCTTTACAAAGATCTAAAAACATATTTTGAAGTTCTAAAATAATTTTTTCATTTTTGCTTAAATTTAATTCTTTTTCTAGTTGCTCTTGATTTTTTGGGATAAAAGTATGACTGATTCTATGATTATAATTATCAACTAGATATTTTAAGCTTTCATCACTGAAATTAAAAGTTAAATTAAGCGAAGAGTTAAAATAAACATCATATTTATTGAAATAGGGTGCTAAGTTGTCTTTATCTATAAAAGCATTGATTTGATTTTGAGAAAAATTTTCACCACTTTCATTCCAAAAAGGAAAATTAGGAGAAAGATTTTTAAGTGCTCCTATTTCGCTTAAATCATTTTCTTGATAATATCTATGTAAAATATATTTGCTTTTATCTAAACATAGCCTATCGTAAATTTGGAGATAATTTGAAGGTAGAAAATCGCACCATTCATCATTTCCATGTAAATTTATGCCTTCAAATTTATCGATACTAAAATAAGCTTTAAGTTTCTGCATGGCTTTTAAAGTATCATTTAAATGTTTGTTATAAAAACTACCTTTATTAGCTTGTTTAAATTCAAACCAATCTTGAGAATTTAAACGATTCCCTTTTAAACTCCAAGCATCAAGATATTTTTCATCGCTAAAGGTTTTTGTAGAAAAAAGGTAAAAACTTACTTGATTAGCGCTTATATTTTGTTTCATTTTAATTCCTGAAGGTGTTTGAGGTGTTTTTATTGCTATTTTTAAAAACCTTTTTCAAATTCTTGTGAAATAAATTTTTATTTTTCACTATTTTCCTTTTTGTTGCCTAAACTATGAATTTTTTCACACCATTTATTAAAATGTCGGCATTTTAATCTTATATTATCTATGCCTATTTCTTTAGCGATTCTTCCACCGTGCAAGATTTTATTATAGCTTGGAAAAGATAAAATCTTTTTTAATCTATTTGAAGGACTTGTTTCTTTACTATTATTAATAAATTCTGGATTATCGAATTCTTTGACAATGTCTTCTAGTTTATAAATAAGTTTTTTATTCCATTCAGCATCTGCTTTAATTATTTTTGTAATATCACTAAAAAGCAAACTTTCAAATTCATGTGGCTGTATATAGCTAAAAAAATTATTTGTATCACATTTTTGTTTAATTGCTTCATCAAATTCTTCTTGTATTTTTTCAACGTGTTCATATATATTTTTATTACATTGTTTTTCTTTTAAAAATCTATTATCCAATCCATAGTAATCAAACATTGTTGTCATAAAAGCTTGTGAATCTTGTTTTAATTTTTTAACGATAAAATCAACAACCCTATCATACGCAAGTCCTCCACCTTTATGTCCTTTAGATGTAGGTATTATAAGTGGAGTAAGATAAACATTAGAGTTATAAAAATACGATCCTAAAATTTCATTTATAAATTTTTCCTCACTTTGTCCTTCGCAAATCACATAACATCTTGTAATCATTATTTTGGTCTCCCGCCTATAAGATTGCTAGCCCAAATTTCTCCAAGTGTATAGTCTTCAAGCCAAGCTTCTAATTTTTCATCATCCATTCTTGTAAAAGTAGATTCATCGTTTTCTTTATCTACTACTATAATATCTTGCGCTTCAAAATGGTTTATCAGTTCTACAGATTGTGAAGAAATAATGAGTTGCTTTTCTTTAGCCACTCTCTTAATAATTTCACTTAAAACCTTTAATGCATAAGGATGTAGTCCCAATTCCGGTTCATCAATAATAATCGTTCCCGACATTAACTCAAAAGGCTGAAGTAATAAAGTAGCTAAACATATAAATCTTAAAGTCCCATCAGAAAGCATATGGGATTTAAAAGGAGTATCAGGATTATTTTTATGATACCATTCTAATTGTATATTTTCATTATTTCTAAAAATAAATCCTCCAAAGAAAGGAGCGATATCTTGTATAGTCGTTAAAATTTGTTCATAGTGATTATTGTGATTATCATGAAGCATTTTAAGATAAGCTGCTATATTTTGTGCGTCTTCTTTAAATATAAGATTGTCATTTGCATCACACATTCCCTTCATCTTGGCTGTATCGCTTGTATCATGAAAATGATAAAGTTTCCATTTTTTGATTTCATTTAGAACATGTTGTGCTACTTTTTTAGAATAACTTCGTTCTATTATATCTGAAAGATTACTTTCTAGTTGATTACTTCCTATAGGTTCTTTATAGTCTTTATAGTCTCCATCAAAGAAAATATATTCATTTAATATCATAAGCTTATTTTCACTCGTTGGAACAAAGGTAGCATAATAACCATTTTTGCCAAAAGCAAATTCAAGATATATATTTTCAGTCTTTTTTCTGCCAAAATGTAAAAAATTATCAGGTCCTTTATCTTGTGTAAAAAATTGCAAATTTTTATTAAATAAAGCATTAAGCATTTTAAATACTGAAATAAAATTACTTTTGCCCGAACCATTTGCACCTATTAAAATATTTAATTTTTTAAGCTCAAATTTGGATAAATCTTTTATGGATTTATATCCTTTGATTGTTATTTTATCTAACATCTTTATCCTTTTGCAATTCCAGAATTTTTTTGCAATTCTTGGTTTTGGTTGAAAATTTCTTCTAATTTTTCTTCATAATTTAAGTCAAATCTTTTTATCACTATTTTATTGGGTGCTACACCTTTGATATGATGTAAATACATTTCTTTAAATACTGTTTTTATACTTCTGTGTAAATGTTTATGATAGATAAAGCCATTTCTTGAACCTTGATCTCCAGCTTCTTCTGAAAAATTTCTCAAACGAGAAGTGCCAACATCTGATACTTTATACCAATTTTTATCTTTTGACCTTAAAACCTCTTTTACTGTATTTTTTTTCTTTGCCTTTGTCTCTTCATCAAATTCCTTCACCTTGTCTTTATTTTTTATTAATGCTTCATGTTCTTGAAGAGTCAATGCGCTTCCTGAAAGATTTTCTGTTAATTGTGTATAGTTATTGCATATGAAAAAATAATCAAGTTCATATTCTCTAGCAAGTTTTAATTCAAAGCTGATTTGTTCTGTTAGGCTTTGAACTTGGACATTTTTAACCTCTACCAAACTAGGAATATCATTGATGATCACTAAAAAATCAGGTATGGTGTGATTAAAACTATGAAGATTGAAATTAGCATCAATTTTTCTTTGATTGCTCAAATGGCGTGTAGATCTTTTTTTAAAAAGTAAAGAGGTGATGTATTCTCCCGCATCTCCTATAACACTGGGTGTGATTTTTTTATTCTTATTTTCTTCAAGATCTATTTTTATTTTTTCACATTCTTCAATTTTTTTATTTTGTTTGTCTATCAAGTTTTTTTTAGTTTTTTTAGAAATTTCTGATGGATCAAGTTTTTCCAATATTTTAAGTTTTAACTTGGCAGTTTTTATAAGATCTTCTATTTGTTGTTTTTTGCCACCATAAGCAGCAAAGGTTGTTTTATTATTAAGCATTTCTTTAAATTCTTCAGGTGTTTGAAACTTAAAATCATCTGGATTATTTATTTGAGCTATTTTTCTTTGAAAAGTAAGAGTTTTTTGCTTACAATTTGCTAATTCTAAAATCACAAAGCTACTATTTAAAATAGGAACAGGATCAAATTCAAAATCTTTATTATCATCTTCAGGAAGTAATCTAGGTATAAGACACCATTGAGGGTTATCACCACCATAAAAATCTTCTAAAGTTCCTTGTTCTATTTTTGCGACACCATTTTTTATAGGAATTTTTTTTATGCAATCATGTTTTTTTATGTAATTATCTTTTTTTGTATAAACATCATAAAATATATCATAGTCATAATTTTTTCTTACAAATTTTCCAACAGGAGTAGCCTTATTGTCCAACTTATCAAATTCTTTATTAATATCTTCGCTGGTGTTAAGTCCAAGCTGTGCGATTTTCTCTTCTTTTTCTTGGTTGATTTTTTTTAGATATTTTTGGGAGTTATCTTTGTTAAATTGCAGGATTTCTTCTTGTGGATTTTGATCGTTTTGAATTTTTTCTACCTCTAAATGCTCTTTTACAGGTGCATAAAAGGCAATATAACCACCGATAATATCTACACTTTCAAATTCTTTAATGTAAAATTTAACATCATGAAATTTAATTTTCAAGAAAAAATCCTCCTTTTTATTATTTTTTTATCTTTCTTCTTTCTTCATACATTTTAATTTGTTCTGGTTC
>NZ_MJWZ01000028.1:0-2395 GCF_001762535.1 Campylobacter sp. BCW_6889
ACCCCAGCACTATTGCCTGCTGAAATTTTCAAAGTAGCAAACTGAGATTGTCCCGAACCATCCGAAAAACCTGATCCTGCTGAAACATTATAATACCCACTAGCTGTTGACATTGCTGAAATAAATACCATAGAACCAGCTAAAGCTGTTGACATATTCTTACCTGAACCTATTGAAAATCCAGAACCTTTAGAAAAGCCATTTCCATCACTCATATAAGCACTTGCTGATTTGTATCCAACAACAATTTGTTTTCCACCACCATTGTAAGCGTTAAAACCCATAGCATCAGCTGTATTGGCATCAATTTGACCTTTAGATTCTCTTAAAGATACCGAAGTTTGAGAAATAAGATCGGTTTTACCCATACCTACTACACTAAGATTAGTTCCGCTTATGTTGATATCTCTACCATCATTTTTAACTAAAGACAATCTTCCATAATTTTCTTTTTGAGTTCCTAAAATACCAGATCCAGCTCCAATTTCTCCTGTGATTTTTATGCCTCTACCCTCTCTTGAAGTCAAGACTAAACGACCATTTTCATCCCTAGAAGCTTCAACTCCAGTAGTATCTTTAACTGCATTAATAGCAGAAACTAATTGACCATTTTCATCCCCATCCTTATAGTTAATCTGACCTATGTTTACACCATTAATTGCAAAATCTTGAGAAGTTGAACCTGCTTTTATTTCATAAGCTCCTATAGTTCTTACATCATAAGTTGCTCTAACTCCTGTTTTATCAGAGCTTCTATTGATTTCTTCAGCTAAAGCTCCAAGACCTGTTCCAACAGAGGTTGAAATAACTATACTTTGAAATTTAAAGTCTTCAACTCCATTATAATTTTTTATAACCATACTTACAACACCTTCACTCACACTTTGAGAACCTGTTTCAAATCTAGTTACACCGATCTTTGAAGACTGAGTAGGTCCAATGCTAGCTTTTATAGTTTGATTTGATTGAGAGCCAATTTGAAATTCTTGATTGGTAAAATTTCCACTTAAAAGCTGTTTACCGTTAAATGAAGTAGTATTGGCAATATTATCAAGTTCTTCCATCAAACGATTAATATCTGCTTGAAGCATAGTTCTTGTTTTTAAGCTTTGACCATCTTGGGCTGCCTGAGTTGCTTTAGTTTTAATAGTATCTAAGATCTTAAGTTGCTCATCCATAGCCTTATCTGCAGTTTGCAAGATGCCTATAGCATCATTACCATTGTTTATGGCTTGACCTAGAGTAGCTGCTTGAGAACGCAAAGAATCTGCTATCGCCATCCCTGAAGCATCATCTGCTGCGGAGTTAATCCTAAGACCAGAACTAAGTCTACTTAAAGACTTATCAAGCTCGTTAGCATTAACAACTGAATTTGCGTGTGCATTTAACGCACCGATGTTGGTGTTTATCCTAAAACCCATTTTAAATCCTTTCAAAATATTGCATCGAAAAGATTAAAGCAAGAAGTGTTCCAAGTTTTAGTTTAATTAAAAATCTTGAGAGTTTAAAAAGCCTAGTATTTAAACTAGGCTTGGATTTGTATATATCGCAGTATTTTAAAAATATGTAGCTATTGAAGCAGTCTTAAAACATTTTGCTGACTAGAATTTGCCTGAGCCATAGCATAAGATCCACTTTGAGCTAAGATGTTAGCTTTAGAGTAGTTTGCACTCTCACTTGCAAAATCTACATCTCTGATTTGAGATTCAGCTGATTTGACATTGACTTGGGTTACTGTGATATTATTGATCGTTGATGTGATTTGATTTTGCACTGAACCTATATCAGCTCTGATTTGATCAAGATTGTTAATCGCAGTTTCAGCGATATCCATCACAGCCATAGCACCTTTAAGTGTGGTTACGCCTGCAGTTTCACTTGCAACCCCAGCACTATTGCCTGCTGAAATTTTCAAAGTAGCAAACTGAGATTGTCCCGAACCATCCGAAAAACCTGATCCTGCTGAAACATTATAATACCCACTAGCTGTTGACATTGCTGAAATAAATACCATAGAACCAGCTAAAGCTGTTGACATATTCTTACCTGAACCTATTGAAAATCCAGAACCTTTAGAAAAGCCATTTCCATCACTCATATAAGCACTTGCTGATTTGTATCCAACAACAATTTGTTTTCCACCACCATTGTAAGCGTTAAAACCCATAGCATCAGCTGTATTGGCATCAATTTGACCTTTAGATTCTCTTAAAGATACCGAAGTTTGAGAAATAAGATCGGTTTTACCCATACCTACTACACTAAGATTAGTTCCGCTTATGTTGATATCTCTACCATCATTTTTAACTAAAGACAATCTTCCATAATTTTCTTTTTGAGTTCCTAAAATACCAGATCCAGCTCCAATTTCTCCTGTGATTTTTATGCCTCTACC
>NZ_MJWZ01000029.1:0-23077 GCF_001762535.1 Campylobacter sp. BCW_6889
ACCCCAGCACTATTGCCTGCTGAAATTTTCAAAGTAGCAAACTGAGATTGTCCCGAACCATCCGAAAAACCTGATCCTGCTGAAACATTATAATACCCACTAGCTGTTGACATTGCTGAAATAAATACCATAGAACCAGCTAAAGCTGTTGACATATTCTTACCTGAACCTATTGAAAATCCAGAACCTTTAGAAAAGCCATTTCCATCACTCATATAAGCACTTGCTGATTTGTATCCAACAACAATTTGTTTTCCACCACCATTGTAAGCGTTAAAACCCATAGCATCAGCTGTATTGGCATCAATTTGACCTTTAGATTCTCTTAAAGATACCGAAGTTTGAGAAATAAGATCGGTTTTACCCATACCTACTACACTAAGATTAGTTCCGCTTATGTTGATATCTCTACCATCATTTTTAACTAAAGACAATCTTCCATAATTTTCTTTTTGAGTTCCTAAAATACCAGATCCAGCTCCAATTTCTCCTGTGATTTTTATGCCTCTACCATCAGCTGAAGTTAAAACCAAACGACCATTTTCATCCTGAGAAGCTTGAACTCCAGTAGTATCTTTAACTGCATTGATAGCAGAAACTAATTGACCACTTTGATCTCCATCTTTGTAATCAATTTTACCTATGGTTACTCCATTGATAGCAAAATCAGATGAAGTTGAACCTGCTTTTATAGCATAAGCCCCTATAGTTCTTACATCATAAGTTGCTCTAACTCCTGTTTTATCTGCATTTTTATTAATCTCTTCAGCCAAAGCTCCAAGACCTGTTCCTACTGAAGTTGAAATCACAACATCTTGAAATTTAAAATCTTCAATACCATTATAGTTTTTAATAGTAAGTCCTACTACACCTGAACTCACACTTTGAGAACCTGTTTCAAATCTTGTCACACCGATCTTTGAAGACTGAGTTGCTCCTATAGTTGCCTTAACAGTTTGATTTGAGCTTGAACCAATTTGAAATTCTTGATTGGTAAAACCACCACTTAAAAGCTGTTTACCGTTAAATGAAGTAGTATTGGCGATATTATCAAGTTCTTCCATGAGTTTGTTTATATCTGCTTGAAGCATGGTTCTTGTTTTTAAGCTTTGACCATCTTGAGCTGCCTGAGTTGCTTTAGTTTTAATAGTATCTAAAATTTTAAGCTGCTCATCCATAGCCTTATCAGCAGTTTGTAAGATACCCAAAGCATCATTACCATTTGATATAGCTTGACCTAGAGTATTTGCTTGAGATCTTAAGCTATCTGCAATAGCCATCCCTGAAGCATCATCTGCTGCGGAGTTAATTCTAAGACCTGAGCTAAGTCTTGCTAATGAACTGTCTAAACTTTTGGCATTTAGATCTGAATTTGCTTTTGCATTTAATGCTGCGACATTTGTGTTAATACGAAATCCCATTTTAAATCCTTTTAAATAAATTCAAGCTCATCCATGAACTTGTTAAATACTATATCGTTTATTTTTTTAAAATAATTATACTTAATATTATAAAAAATTAAAAATTTTTTACTAATTTTTGCAAAATTCCTTTTTCAATTTCTATTTTTTCAATAAAAAAAATTAACCATTTTTTATAAGCTATAAAAATTAAAATGAAATATTCCTCATCTTTTTTAATTTTTTGTGCAATAATTTGGCTAAGTTCAAATTCTTTATAAGATAATAATCCTTTTTGAATTCTCTCAAAAAAACACAATTTTTCATTTATAGAAGTAATAAAATCTTCCATAGTTTCATTAAAATTGTACAAAATTTTTAAGGGTAATTTTTCTTGCTTAATTAAAATTTTATCTAGGGCATTGTATAAAAATTGAGCATCTTCTAAAACTAAATTTATAATTTTTAAATTTTTATCAAAATATTCTAAAATTTTGTTTAATAATTTATTACTTCTATTTAAAGTGAAAGTTTTTGGAATTTCTAGTATTTTTTTCTTTTCATTGGCAAATTTTAGACAACATTCCTTAAAACTGAGCTCTTTTGTGAAAGCTATCCTAGCTCCACCTTCGGTAGCATTATAAAAATTAATATAAATATAATTAGAAAAGAGAAATTCCAATTTTTTTCTATAATCATCCCATCCAATATGAGTCATCACTTCTCCAACTCCACCATAAGCTAGAGTTTTTAAACTGGGAATATTTAAGATATGATCAATATTCTCACCCAGCGCAAAATCACTAAAATGCGAATTACCTTCTTTGCTATAAGCTAAATCTTGACCTATTATAATAATATTTTTAAATCCTAAAGTTAAAGCTAAGGTATAACACATATGCCCTACATGAGTTCCAATATCTAAATAACCGAAATCATGAAAAATAAATCTATAATCATTAAAATTTTGATTCAAGACAATACATACTGAAAGATTTTTTGATTTTAAAAAATTAATAATACTTGGAAAAGTATTTTGACCTAAAATAAATAAAGTTTTTTCTAATTTATTGATATCAATATTTTTAAAAAATTCAATTGGATGTTCTTCATAATCTAAATTTAAGACATAATCAGGAATTATATCATTTTTATAAAGCAAAGGAAAAGCCCCATCGGCACAAAAAATCACAAAATTTTCTTGGTATTTTTTTAAAAGTGGAATTTGTTTTTCAAGACTAGGTCCAGCACAAACCACTATACAATTTTCAAATTGATTTTTTCTTTCTTGAATAATTCTTTGAAAAGGAATACTTTTTAACATTAAAGGAATATTTTGTATAAAATTATCATAGCAAATTAATGATAATTTACATTCTGGGTCTAAATTTCTAATAACAAGATTCATATTATCATTAATTACACGATCTATTTTTTTAATCTCCTCTATAAAATACTTCTCATAATAAGAGCAATTAATAAACATTTCATACAAACTTAAATATCCAAACATATCTTTTTGATCAAAAAGTATACTAAGCTGTATATTAACTTTCTCTTCCTTAACATCCACCAGATAAATTTTTCCACTACAAAGCTCTTCACTCAAATCCAGCATACTTAAAGCTAAGATAAAAAGTTCTATTTCACTTTCAAATACAAAAAGATGTTTATAGTGTTTAGCTAAATTTTTAATCAGTAAAGCATTGCCTATACCATAAATACATACAAAAGGATATCTAGGAGTTTTTTCTAAAATACTTTGATAGAAAAAATTTAATTCTTCTTCTAAGTTTTCATACATGAAAACATTATGAGTTTTATCATAGATATTTAAATTTTCATCTATATTAAAACAAGAACAAGTTTTATTTTGTATGAAATTTAAAAGTTTATTTCCTAAGGGTTCATTTACTCCACTTAATAAAGCTTGTATGTTTTTTTCTAGTATGGTCATTAGCTTTCCTTAAATTTTATCTATTTTGAGTGATATTTTGTCATCTTTTTCGCTAAATTGATACAACAAATCCTCACAAGGATAAGAGATACATTTTTCTTTACAATCTTTTTTTGAATTTTGTTTTATTTTTTCTAGCATTAAAGGAAGTTCTTTCTTAATCAAAAGTTTTACTGGAATTCCCATGCCATGATTTAAGTTTTTAATAAATTTTCCATCAACTTGAGATTCTTTAGTAATAGAATGCAAAGTTGCATCAAAGCCAAGTTTTTCAAGCTCTTCATAAAGTATGGTTTTTTCTTTTAAAGAAACATACTCATCATATAATGAATGATAACTTATAAAGCAAGTTTTTAAACATTTTGATTGTTCTAAAAGATGATCTTCTTCTAAAAGATTTCGAATTTTTCTTCTTGCGGGAGAAAAAAAGCGAGGCGATGAAGAATTACTTGTCCAAAAAGTTTTTGTCGAACAATGTGTTTTAATATGATGAAAAAAATCAAAAGTAGCAAATTCGCTATACTGCATAAAATCTATTTCCTTTCCAAAACCTACAACTCTCCATAAAAACTTAGCATATGCAGAATTATCCAACACTCCATCTATTAGCCAAGGTGCAATTTTAGCTGCCAAATGTGCTAAATATCCCCCGTGAGAACTACCTATCATAATAACGGGTATACCCCCCCCCATAGTATCAAAAGGAGCATGTTTTTTAAGATAAAGTGCAACATTTAAAAGATCTTGAGCTTGCATGATTCCAAAATTTTGATATTCATTTTTTGTAGGTTGCAAACTTACATGTAAATTTAAAAAATAATTTGGTGTAAAATTACCTTTTTGTTTACCTTCAACTATTTGATTATTTACAAAATGAAAAATTTCACTCATTTGTTCATAGTCTTGAATTTTATCAACATCATAAGGAAGCTTGATATCCGCAACTTCACAACTTACTTTTAAAATAAGCTTGTCTATATCATCTAAATAAAAAGTTGATCCAGTTTGAGGACGATTACCAATACAATGATAATTTACTCCAACTACAGCAGTATTAAATTGTCTTACCATATAATCACCAACATATTGGATCGATGATATATCATCACCCATACCTTGCACCACAAACACCAAAGCTTTGGGTGTTTTTTCATCATCATACCAAAGCTTAAATTCAAGCTTTGATTCTCTTTTTATACCAAGTTCTACATCATCACAAGAGTCAATCTCATAAGTTTTACTCACTATCATTACATTCCCCCTATTAAAAGATAAGTTTTGCTCGCTAGGTTTTTAAAATTTTCATTCTTACTTAAAATCACACAAGCTTTATTACTAGAAGAGCTTGTAAAGTCTATATTTTCTAAATCTTCATGAGCCTGATTGGCTGCGTTGATGATAGCATTTTTACTTGCCTCATTGCTTGAAATTCCCATGAGCATAAAATCAGCTTTATTTATAAAAACAAGTTTTAAGCATTCTTTATCATCGCCTACACGAAAATTTACTTCTTTTGTACCGTTAAAATTACTAAGATCGACATTTTCAACCCCACTTACATTACTCATCGTTTTCATAGAGCTTAAATGATCATTTTTTAAAGCATAAATGCTTATATCATTGATCAAAGTTTTAAGGTTGTTTAAAGACTTGCTAACTTCAGCTTCATCCTTGCTTGAACTCATTTTTGGTAAAGCAATAGCAGCTAAAATTCCCAAAATAACGATCACAAAAACAAGTTCTAATATAGTAAAAGCTTTTCTCATCTATATCCTTGAAAAATTTTTATTTTTAGGGCTTAAAATATCTTCTTCTATGGTTACAAATTCCTTTTTTTCATAAGCATCAACTGCAGCTCTTGCTATCATCAAAGCATTATCAGAGCAGAATTTTAAAGGAGCTAGTTTTAAATTTGCATTATATTTTTGACATAAATTTTGCAAACGCGAACGCAAATTAAGGTTTGCACTAGCTCCACCTACAACGCCAAAATTTTTAAATTTATAAAGATTAAAAATTTTTTCTAATTTATCCATGATATGATCACAAGCCGTATTTTCGAAGGCATAGGCTATTTCTGCTTTTATATCATCACTTAAATTTTCATGTTTTAAAATTTCTAAACGCACTGCATTTTTAAGCCCTGAAAAACTATAAGCAAGTTCTTTAGAATGTTTTAAAGGTATATTAAAAGAGATATTTTTAAGTTTGGCATTTTTTGCTAAATTTTCTATGATGACCCCACCAGGATAACCTAAATTCATCATTTTAGCCACTTTATCAAAACTTTCTCCAAAGCTATCATCATTTGTGCTTGCTAAAAGCTCTAAGTTTGCATCATCTTTAAGATAAAGCACCATAGTATGCCCACCACTAACAAGCAAAATTCCCATATCTAAAGAAATTTTTTCTTCTAAAAAAAGACTATAAATATGACCTTTAAGATGATTTATAGGGATTAAGGGTAAATTTAGAGCACTTGCTAAGGTTTTTGCCATGGAAATTCCACTGAGCAAAGAAACGCTAAGCCCAGGTTCATTTGTCACAGCTATGGCACAAAGATTTTTAAAATGCTCTTTGCATTGCTTAAGTATCTTTGGCAAAGCTTCGCTATGAAGTCTTGCAGCAAGTTCAGGCACCACTCCCCCATAGATACTATGATCTAATTCTTGGGAAATTTTTTTATGAAATTTACACTCTAAGGTATTTTTATCAATGATAGCTATAGAACTATCATCGCAAGAACTTTCTATAGCTAAGATAAGATTTTTCATTCAAATTCCACTAAAATAGAACCTAAGAATTTATCTTTTGATCTTGCCATTTTAAGAGTGTTTAAATCCAAATTTTTAGCATTTTTGATCAACTTGCTATTGGTATTTGCCTCTAAAAGTTGTTGCAAATTTACCCCTCTTAACTCATAAAATTCCACTCTATAAATTTTACCTGCCATATCTAAAGAGTATTGTGTTTGCATATTTTTTTTATGAACTAAAACACCGCTTTCATCTTTTCCATGATCAAAACCTATGATATTTACGCGTACATTAGCTATCTTTGGAATAAGAAAATTCTCTTTTACTTTTACCTTGCTTCCAAAAGAAGCTGTGGTTTCATTACCATCAACTTGAAAAGTTACTTCATTAAAAGCATCGCTAAATTCTAAATACTCAGGGTATAATCTTGTTTGAAAACGATTGCCATACTGGATATAAAAAGAATTTCCTTCTGCGATAACAGCGGTAAGTTCATTGCTTGTATTATAATTTAACTCTTTATTTACCGGAAAAGGCACATAGTTGATAACCTTTCTTGGATTTTTTAAAGAAAGTAAAATTCTATCATCAAAAAGTTTCACTTCAAGCTCTTTATTTATGGCTTTATCAACCCCTTGTGGGGTAAGTTCAAAATCTCTGCTAAATTCAATTCCTGCGGTTTTTAGATAATTTTCAATTGCCAAAAGATGATAATAAGCTCTTAAATTTACAGGCAGATTTTTACTCGCTTCATTTGCAAAAGCAGCTTTGTGATTTGAAATCACAAAATAAGTTAAAGCTTTAAGCATTTCCGTATCACCAAGCTCTTGGGTTTTGGTGTTTTTAAGATGATAAGCATGCTTTGGATCAGCAAGTGAAGAATTGACGCTATTTACGGTTTGAGTAGCGATATTTTCAAGATCAGGGTATTTGCTTGCATTGATTTCGCTTGTGTCAATCACACTTGAATTTCCCCAACGCTTAGGATTTTGCATCGCATCGATATAAGTAGGTTTATAAAAACCCCAACCATCGTGAAGATTGATCACCATACTAACTTCAGGAAGTAAAATAAGCTCTTTAATGCGTTGAACTCTCTTATAATCAGGATCCTTTGGGCTAATGCTTGCAAATTTACGGTTTAAATCCCCATTATTCCCACGAGAACGCTTGATAATGCTATCAAAAGCTAAATTTGGAGCCACTATAATCTTACCCTTAGTGATATTATAATCACTCAAAAGCAAACTTGCTGCATGAAATCCACCAGGCTCATCGCCTTGAATTCCACCAAAGATCAAAACCGTATTATTATCATCTAGACTTTTTCCATTTTCTCCTACGCTAAAGTCTAGTTCTAAAGCAAAAATACTTGTTATAAAAAATAAAATTGTTAAAAAAAATTTCATTTTAACTCCTTAAATACTCTCTTGTTTTAAAATCATACTCAAAAACTTCTTCTATGCTTGAAATTTTAGGTACTCCAAAGTGATCAAGAGCTTTAAAAATGTATTTAGCAATGTCTAAAAATCTACTTTTATTTTCTAAAAAATTATAAACACCAACTTCATTAGCAGCATTGATGATAACACCTAAATTTGGCTCTTTTAAAAATGTATTTTTAAGCTTAAAAATAGGATATTTTTTTGTGCTGATCGGATGAAATTTTAAAGCAGGCATTTTGCTAAAATCAACAGCCTCTAAAATAGGCGTATCTTGTTTTTCAAATATAGCATCTGAAATAGCTAATTTCATATCTGCTTTTGAAAAATACGCCGTGCTAGCTCCATTTTTAAATTCACACATTGCATGCACTAAAGATCTTGGTTCTATTAAAGCATCAATTTCTTTAAAATCATATAAATGATAAGCCTCTATAATCTCAAAAAGCTTATTTGCCATAGTCGCACTATCTATAGTGATCTTTGCTCCCATGTTCCAATTAGGATGTTTTAAAGCATCTTTGACACTAACTTGATTTAAATCTTTGATTTTGTACTTATAAAAAGCTCCACCACTTGCTGTGATATAAAGTTTTGCTATATTTTTTTTACCTTCGAGTAAAAATTTTAAAGCCGCATGCTCACTATCAACGGGTAAAAATTTAGCCCCTTTTAAAAAACTCCCAGCCACCACAAGACTTTCTTTGTTAGCTAAGGCTATGTTTTTGCCAAGTTCTTTAGCCTTTAAAGTGCTTTTAAGTCCTGCAAAACCTACAATGGCATTGAGCAAAAGTTTGTCTTGGCATTCTGTTAAAATTCGCTCTAAACCTTCTTGCCCTATAAAAACTCTATCGTGTTTAACTAAATGCTTATTTTTTGAATCTTTTATGGCAACAAATTTAGGCTTAAACCTTGCGATTTGTTCATTTAAAAGAGCGATGTTATCTCCACAAGCTAAAGCAGAAATACGAATGTTTTTTAAAGCAGCAAGTTTAAGAGCATTTACTCCTATACTACCCGTACTTCCAAAAAGTATCATAAAAGAGCAACCATCACAAAAGCAGCAATGATCACCGCATCGATCCTATCAAGCACACCCCCATGACCAGGGATAAGATCTCCACTATCTTTTACGCCTGTTTCTCTTTTAAAATAACTCTCAAGCAAATCTCCAATCACTGCAAAAATCGCTACAAAAAACGAACAAAACAAAGAAAGCCAAAAACTATAAACAAAAACTCCCAAAATAGTTCCAATAACACTCGCACAAATCAAGCCGCCTATAACACCTTCTAAGGTTTTGTTTGGACTTGTTGGAGAAAAAGGAGTTTTACCTATAAGTTTTCCGATAAAATACGCCCCACTATCACAAGCTGTAACGATAATGATAAGCCAAAAAAGCGCAAACATACCCTGATCTAAATACACTTGCCAAAGTGCTAAAATAGGCAAACTAGGATAAATATAAATAAGAGCTGGTTTTAAGGAAGCCTTTTTATAAACCAAATATCCAACAACTAATAACAAAGCTAAAATCCCAAAAAGCAAAGCTTTATGCGATAAACTTCCCAAAATAAAAGCTATAGCCAAAGGGATAATAGAAATATTTTCTAAAGCAAAAAGTTTTTTTGCTTCACTAAAAGATAAATACAATAAAACCGCAAAAACGATAAAATTGATAAAAAATTGATCAATCAACGCGATAATAATAATAGCCCCTATCATCACAAGAGCTGAAATAATTCTAGTTGTATTAAACATATTTTTCCTTATATACTAATATCTAAGCGATGAATGCTTTGTGCGTCTTTAAAATTTGGATCTTTAGACTCATCTTCTTCATTTTTCTCATCATTGCTAGTTTTAGCCTCTTGATTGTGTTTTTTCTTTTTTTCTTCTTGTTCGGCTTTCTCTTTGATCTCTTCTTTGATTTCATGAGTCTCATTGACTTTTTCAAGCTTGTTTAAAGTTTTTTCTTTTTCATTAAATTCAGCCATATTTAGCGTAGCTGCAAAACCTTCTTTTGCAAGCTCATTGCTTGCTTGTGTAGCTGGATAAGCCATATTTTGATTTATATAATTGACATTTCCTAATGGGCTAACTGGCATTTTAATCCTTCGTGATATTAATACTTTTAAAATTTGTATAATTTACAAACGCCTTTTGCTGAACCTTAACAAAATTTTTTAAGGTATAATCGACCCAATACGAACCTTTCTTTAACTTAGAAAAGCTTACACAAAGCCTTGCAGCAAATTCTATCACATCAAGGCTGATTTTTTGCTTGTTTGATACAATCAAAGTATGCGCACTAGGAATATCCCTTACATGAAGCCACAAATCATCTTTTTTAGCATTTTTAAGTAAAAATTCATTGCCTTTTTCATTTTTACCCACGCAAATTTTAAACTCATTAAAATAAAAATTTGCCACAAGATCTTCTTGTTTATGATCTTGATTTTTTTTGCTATTTTTTTTAGGTAGTAAAATTTCAAGCTCTATCTCACTCTTAGCTTGAAGCAATAATTCTTTTAAACTCAAGGTAAAATCTAACTTTTCTTTTAAATTTTGCCTTTGTATGTTTAAATTTTTAGCTTTTTGTTCTAATTTTTTGGCATTTTTATAGTATAAATTAGCACTTTGCTTAGGACTAAATTCAAGCTTAAATTCAAGCTCTTTGCCTTCAAAATCATCAAGCTTAAATTCCCTTTCATAATCTTTTAAAACACTCAAATTTGCAAACAATACATCAGCCCTTTTTCTGTATTCTAAAGCTTTTAAGAGTAAAGAATTTTCTTCATCTAAACTAGAAAAAAGTTCTTGTAAATTTTGTATTTTTTTATCCACTTGTGCAAGTTTTAAATTTTTTATTTGTTTGATTTTACTCTCATAAATGCTTGTAAATTTGCGAGAAAAATAATCTGCAAAGTCTTTAATTTCCTCAAAACTTTCATCCATTTTATAAGGCTTTAAAGGCTCTAAAATCACATTAGGTTTTACTACACGATAGCTTTTATCAATGTGCCTTAAAGCCTCTATGATCAAATCTTTTTCATCTGTAAGAATAACATTGGTATTTTTACCCGTAAATTCAAAATAAATCTTGCTCTCATAGCTTTTATAAGCCTTATTAGCTTTTACACTAAAACATAAAATACGATTGCCTTCAAGAACTTTAACTTCCTTTATAAAAGCATTGCTAAAATACTTTTTAAGCATAAAATCAAAAGGTGCATTATAATTTTTTGCATTAAATTTAGCTGTATAAATCGCACTCATTGCACGAGTGAGATCAAAAATAAATCTTTCTTTATCAAAGCTTAATTCCAAAATATTGTCATTGATACGCTTGATAAAATCGATTTTTTTAAACTGAGAAAAAAAAGTTTGCAATTGTAAAAGTTCTGTGTATTTCATAAAAGAAATTATAAAATATTTTAGCGAATTTGTGGTAGAATTAAACTAAAAAAGGAAATTTGTGCAGCTTAATGAGCTAAATTGCGTGATTTTATGTGGTGGTAAATCTAGTCGTATGGGACAAGATAAAAGCAAATTGATTCTTAAAAATCAAAATTTAACTCAATTTCAAGTAAATAAATTTTCTAAAATTTTTAAAAATGTCTATGTGAGCGCAAAAGAAGACAAATTTGAAAACCATTTTAGCTTGATAAAAGATTCTTTAGAATTTGAAGTTTACTCTCCTATGCTTGCGCTTTACTCTATACTTTCAAATTTTAAAAATGAATTTGTTTTTGTTTTAAGTGTAGATAGTCCTAAAGTAGGTGAAAATGAGCTTTTAAAAATGCTTCCTTTTTTAGAGCAAAACTATAAAATAATCATAGCCAAAACTCCTTTACATAAACATCCCTTGTGCGGCTTTTATCACAGCTCTTTAGCTCAAACTTGTAAAAATTTCTTAGAAAAAAATGAACAAAAAATAGGACTTTTATTTTCTGAGATTAAAACCAAATTTGTGGAATTTGAAGATGAAGATGCTTTTTTAAATCTTAATTTTTATGAAGAATATGAAAAATTTAAAAGTGAGTTAAAATGAGAAAAATTGCTTTATTTTTAAGCTTATGTGTTCTTATATGGGCTAGTGATTTGCAACAAGCTTTAGAGTATGAAAAACAAGGCGATTATAAAAAAGCTATGGAAATTTACAAAAAACTCGCTTTAAAAAATTCACCTGTTTTAATTTCTCAAGAACAAAATAAAACTAAACAAACTACTCAAAATGAAAAATCTATTATTGCAGCCAAAGAAGAAAGACAAGATTTTGCTCGTCTTGCCTTGGCAAATTATCTTGAAGAAGATGAATACTTTAACCCTCTTGGCATTAGTGCTTATAAAATGAATTATTTTCTACCTTTGGCTTATAGTTTTAACTCTCTGGAAGAAAATCACAATAAAAGTGAAGCTAAATTTCAACTTAGCATTAAAAAAAGACTTTTTGAAAATTTACTAGGACTAGATGAAAAATATTATATAGCCTATACCCAAACTTCTTGGTGGCAAATTTATGAGCATTCTTCTCCTTTTAGAGAAACCAACTATCAACCAGAATTTTTTATAGATTTTCCTTTGTATCTTAAAGATTATGAATTTTTTAACAACCTACGCGTAGGTATATTACATGAAAGCAATGGCAAGGGAGATGAGAATTTGCAATCTCGCTCATGGAATAGAATTTATGTATCTACAGCTATTTTATATAATAAATTTTTATTTGTTCCACGCCTTTGGTATAGAATTCCTGAAAGCAAAAAAGATGATGATAATCCTGCCATCTTGCATTATATGGGAAATTTTGATGTGAATTTAGCGTATTTAGGCGATGATTATTTTATCAATCTTATGCTAAGAAACAATCTTAAATTCCGCAATAACAAAGGCGCTATACAAGTTGATCTAGGATATGATATTTTTAATAACGGAATTTATTGGTATTTACAATACTTTAATGGCTACGGAGAAAGCCTTATAGACTATAACAAACACTTGCAAAGACTTTCCACTGGATTTTTGATTTCTTACTAAAATATCCTTTGTAGTTTTATCATTTCTTAAAACAAATTTCATTACAATTTCATTTTTGATAATTATTATTACTATAAGGAAAGATTTGTTTTTTAAGCATATATTGAGTTTAAAAGTGCTTATAGCTTTACTTTTATTCTTTGGAATGATAAGTTTATTTATAGGAGTTATCAGTATCAATGTAAAAGATATTCTTAATCTTAACTCCACTCAATTAGAAATCATAACTCTCACAAGAATTCCTAGACTTATAGCGATTTTACTCACGGGAATGAGTCTTAGTATATGCGGACTTATCATGCAACAACTCACGCAAAATAAATTCGTTTCCCCAACTACAGCAGGAACTATGGATTGTGCTAAATTTGGCATACTTGTTTCTTTAATATTTTTTGCTGGAGCGTCTTTTTTCACTCAAGCTATCATTGCATCTGTATTTGCGCTTTTGGGTTCTTTTATATTTATCCAAATTTTAAGAAAAATCAAACTCAAAGATGTGATTTTTGTACCTTTGATAGGCTTGATGTTTGGAGGCATTATTAGTGCTATAACCACTTTTTTTGCCTATGCTTTAAATTATATACAAAATATCCAAGGCTGGTTACAAGGCAGTATGGCAAATGTTATGCAGGGAAATTATGAATTGCTCTACATTTCTTTACCACTTTTTATACTTGCTTATTTTTTAGCTCATAAAATCACCATAGTTGGCATGGGCGAAGATATAGCTTTAAATCTTGGAATTTCTTATAATGGTATATTATTTTTAGGCTTGATGATTGTAAGCATTATCACTAGTTTAGTGATTGTAAGCGTTGGGATTATCCCTTTTTTAGGGCTAATTATCCCAAATTTAGTAGCTCTTTATCTAGGTGATAATCTTAGAAAAAATCTCATCTATATAGCACTTTGTGGAGCTTTGTTTTTACTTGTTTGCGATATCATTTCAAGACTTGTCATCTTTCCTTTTGAAATGCCTTTAAGTATCACTACAGGTGTTTTAGGATCTTTAATCTTTATCTTTCTTTTGCTAAAAAGGAAAGTTTATGCGTAAAAAAATGCTGATTTTAAGCTTTTTAACACTTGGTATGATAGGGATTTTTATACTTGTGGGTTTAAATGGCTTTGATGAGTATGCCTTAAAAAGTCGTTTTTTACAAATTGCAGCTATTATCATAGTAGCTATTTGTATCGCTGTTTCAACAGTGGTTTTTCAAACTTTATGCAATAACAAAATTCTAACCCCTGCCATCATAGGATTGGATTCTTTATATATGTTACTTCAAAGTGCTCTTATCTTTTCTTTTGGTGCAGCTAATTTAAGTGTTTATAAAAACGATATCAATTTTTTAATCACTCTGGTTTGTATGGTGGTTTTTTCGCTAGGACTTTATAAAATTTTATTTAGTAGCGATAGAAGTATTTATCTTATAATGCTTTTAGGCTTAGTTTTTGGAACACTTTTTAGCACTTTAAGCTCTTTTTTTGAAGTATTAATCGACCCTGATGAATTCATGGTAATACAAGGAAGAATGTTTGCTAGTTTTGATAATATTGCTTTTGATGTTTTAATTCTTGCTTATATCATTAGCTTTTTAAGTTTTATATGGATTTTTCGCTATATGAAATTTTTAGATCCTTTAAATTTAGGCAAAGATTTAGCGATAAATTTAGGGATAAATTATCAAAAAATTTCAAAACAATTGATGATTATCATAGCTATTTTAACTTCTATTAGCACCGCACTTGTAGGTCCTATAACCTTTTTGGGGCTTTTGGTGGTAAATATCACTTATGAGCTATTTAAAACTGCAAAGCATAGTATTTTACTAAGTGCTTGCATACTCATTAGCATTTTAGCTTTGCTTGGAGGGGTGTTTTTTGTCTCTAGAGTTTTTGATTATAATGCCACTATAAGCGTGGTTATTAATTTCTTAGGTGGGATATATTTTATCTATCTTGTATTAAAGGGTAATAAATTATGATTAAACTAAAAAATATCACCAAATTTTATGATAATAAAGCCATTATTTCAAATCTTAGCCTTGATTTTCATAAAGGCAAAATCACTTCTATAATAGGAGCCAATGGCGCTGGAAAATCCACTCTTTTAGCTCTAGCGAGTCGTTTGATAAAACCTAGTAGTGGAGAAATTTATATTGATGGAGTAAATTTAAAAGACTATAAAGAGCAAATCTTAGCACAAAAAATTTCCATTCTCAAACAACAAAACAATATCAATTTAAGATTAAAAGTTGAAGAATTAGTCGCTTTTGGGCGTTTTCCGCATTCTCAAGGAAGACTTAATGCAAACGATAAAATCAAAATCAATGAAGCTTTAGAATATATGGGACTTAGCAACTTAAGAAATGAATTTTTAGATACATTAAGTGGCGGACAAAAACAAAGAGCTTTTATAGCCATGATCATCGCTCAAGATACTGAATTTATAATGTTTGATGAACCTTTAAACAATCTTGATATGAAGCATAGTGTACAAATCATGCAACTAATGAAAAATTTAGTCAAAGACTTTAACAAAAGTATAGCTGTTGTATTACATGATATTAATTTTGCTTCGATTTATTCTGATGAAATCATAGCCTTAAAAGATGGGAAGCTTTTAAAACAAGGTTCAAAAGATGAAATCATCAATCAAGAAAATTTAAAACAAATTTATGATATGGATATACCCGTAAGTCAAATTGATGGTAAGAAAATTTGTATTTATTTTTAAAAAGGAGAAAATATGAAAAAATCTTTAGTTTTTGCATTTTTTGCATTTTTTTTAAGTCTAATCTTAACAGCTTGTAATTCAAACT
Source organism: Campylobacter sp. BCW_6889 (assembly GCF_001762535.1). NCBI lineage: Bacteria > Pseudomonadati > Campylobacterota > Epsilonproteobacteria > Campylobacterales > Campylobacteraceae > Campylobacter > Campylobacter sp. BCW_6889. Next base: position 15,418 of record NZ_MJWZ01000029.1, read on the forward strand.
CAAACGAAAACAACGCAAGTTCTACAACAAAAACCAACACTGCTACAGTGAAAGTTTTGCCTATTAGCATGAGTGATGAGGGTGATAGTTTTTTAGTGAAGGATAGCCTAGGAGAAAATAAAATCCCTAAAAATCCTTCTAAGGTAGTGATCTTAGATCTTGGAATTTTAGATACTTTTGATGCTTTAAAATTAAACGATAAAGTCGCAGGCGTTCCTGCTAAAAATTTACCAAAATACCTACAACAATTTAAAAACAAACCTAGTGTAGGCGGAGTGCAACAAGTTGATTTTGAAGCCATTAATGCTTTAAAACCTGATCTTATCATTATTTCTGGACGCCAAAGTAAATTTTATGATAAGTTAAAAGAAATAGCTCCAACTTTATTTGTAGGTCTTGATAATGCAAATTTTTTAAGCTCTTTTGAAAATAATGTTTTAAGCGTTGCAAAACTTTATGGTTTAGAAAAAGAAGCTTTGGAAAAAATTTCAGATATTAAAAATGAAATTGAAAAAGCCAAAAGCATAGTTAATGAAGATAAAAAAGCTCTTATCGTTCTTACAAATTCTAACAAAATTTCAGCCTTTGGCCCTCAATCTCGCTTTGGGATTATTCACGATGTTTTAGGGATTAACGCAGTAGATGAGAATATAAAAGTAGGCACACACGGCAAAAGTATCAATTCTGAATTTATACTAGAAAAAAATCCTGATTATATTTTTGTTGTTGATAGAAATATCATTGTAGGCAACAAAGAACGCGCTCAAGGCATACTCGATAATGCGCTTGTTGCTAAAACCAAAGCAGCACAAAACAAAAAAATCATCTATCTTGATCCAGAATACTGGTATTTAGCAAGTGGAAATGGACTAGAGTCTTTAAAAACTATGATTTTAGAAATCAAAAACGCTGTAAAATAATACAATCTCGCAAGAGCTAGTCTCTTGCTTTAATACTTAATAAAATACTTGGAATTTTCAAGAAAGTTTTAGTGGCGGACAGAGAGGGATTTGAACCCTCGAGACCCGTTAAGATCTGCACCCTTAGCAGGGGTGTGGTTTCAGCCACTCACCCATCTGTCCAATAAAGTAAAGTATGATTATACAAAAAAATAAATAATACCTAGCTTAAAAAGCTAGGAAAAATCAAAGGCTAAGATAAGCCAAAAGCAAAGTTACAACAACCCCTACTCCAAGAACTGCAAATTGTTTACTTCTATCTTTTTTATTTGCAAACAAAGTAATCATAAGCCCTGAAATATAAAGCATAAATAAAGTAATACCAAAGCCTACGCTAAGCACAGAAAAATACCAAGCACCCTTATCTTTATGAAGCATAATCATATCTCCAAGTAAAGATCTTGTTTTTAAGGTAATGTTGTATTCATTAGTAGAATTTTGAGTTATATTAGCACTATAATGAGTTCCGCCTATTGTTATGCCTTTATCTTTACTTTTAATGATATCTGTATTAGATGGCACTTTTAAACCATTTGTTTTTAAGTACTCTATTAAGGCTTCTCTTTCTTTACCACTTTCTATAACTTTTGACAATTGATACTGCTCAACTTTCAAACCCACATCTTGATTAATACCAAAAATATACGCTATACCTGTTAAAGCAAAAAGCAAGGCGCAAGGCAAGAAGAACAAACTAAGATAGATATGAACCTGTCTAAACAATTTATTTTTATTGATCATTTTAAATCCTTTTTGATTATCAAAATTTGTGATATTTTGACAAAACAAAGTGAAGTAAAAGTGAACTTCAAATAAAAAGTTTATATTTTTTAAAACAAATAAAAGAAAAAGCCCTATGATTTATAGGGCTTAAGAATTATTTTTTATCAATCACTTGATAATTATAAGGAACAAGCTCTTTATCATGCTCTAAAAGTTCTTTTGGAGGATTACCATTAACATCTTTTTCATCTGCATAGTAACGCTCTCCAGCTTTATGGCCATTAACATCTACTTTATAGTAAAGCTCTCCTGGATTAAATTTTTGAATATCTTCAAAACCTAAATTTGAAGTTTTAAAATCTTTAATTCCGTTTGCTGTCGCAATTTCTACAAGTTTAGTTTGTCCCATTCTTGCCATATCAACAGCTTGCAATAACATTCTTGAAGCTTCGCGAGGATTATGGAAACCAGTTGAGTTTTCAGCATTAACAAAATCCGCTCTCATTTGGGCTTTACGATGAAGTTCTAAAACTTCTTTTAGTTCTTCGCTAATTTTTTTCGCATCAGCTTTTCCATCGCTTTGGAATTTTTCCATATTGCCTAATTCATCGCGTAGTTTTTTAGTATCCATAATCAAACTAACAATTGCGTACTCTGCAGTTCTTTGATCATGTGCAACGCTATTTTGTATGTCAAGTACTTGAGCTTTTAAATAATCTTCGCTTTGTTTATGACAAGACTTACAAGCAGAGTTAATATCTCTTAAAGGAGAAGTGATATTGTGTTGAGTAACCTTTTTAGCCCCTTCTCTAACATAAGGCATATGACAATCCACGCAACTTACTCCATTTGCAGCATGCACACCGCCACTATAAAGTTCACTTTCTGGGTGTTGAATTTTAATAATTTGTGCCCCTGTTAATTTATGAGTAAAATCAGCTCCAAATACTCCACGAATTTTATCATAATAATCATCTAGCATTTCAATTCTAAATGGTTGTCCTTTTTTCCACTCACTCCAAGGAAAAGTTAAAACTATACCATCGGTTTCAATCTCTTTAGCTTTATTTCCATCTCTCCAAAATTCATACTCATCATAATTTTTCTGAGTTCCATTCCACCATTTTTTAGAACTATCATCTACAATAGTTTCACCCATTACTTTTACTTTTTCCCCTGTTGGTTTAAAATAGTATTCAACATGGCATTGAGAGCAAACTAAAGTTCTCATTTCTTCCCTTGTAGCTTTTACGCCTTGTACCGGATCTTTTTCATATCCCCTAGAAACTAAAGCATTAATAGCTGCTGGACGAGTAAGTCTTAAACTCATATCATTTGGATTGTGACAATCTGCACAAGTTACGCCCATTCTTTTACCACCATGTGGGCCTGCATGTTCAGGTGAATTTTCTACTATACCATCAACAGCTGGGATATTTTTAATCATAGTCCAATAATTTGTAGAATTAAAAGCAGTAAAATCCCCTTTAGCAACATTTTTTATAAGCCATGGAGTCCATCCACTATGACAATTCATACAAGCTGCGGGCTGGCCTTTAAAAGCAGCAAGGCCGTGAGCATTAAGAAAATCTTTGTTGTTTCTTGCTGTTTTCATTTGATCTACTTGAACCCAAAAATGCCCTCTTTCTTCATTGAAATCAAGACTAAAAGGATATCCTGCCCAAAGTATGGTTAATTGAGGAAAGCGAATCAATTTTGAATAAGCTAAATTACCACCAAATTCAGTAGCTTTAGGCTCTTCTTTTTCAACTGTTAAATACATTTTTAGCTGCTCTGGAAAAACCTTACCCCATTTTTCAAAATTTGGATCATCATCACTAAGCAAAGAAAAATCAGCATTTGCTGCAATGGCATTTTTATTTGCTTCATCTTCTTTTTTTTGATTGATATCATTATTTAGCCATAAAACTCCCGCTATAAGTAAAACCAAAACAACAATACCCAAGCGTAAAATATTTTTTTTCATTCATCTTCTCCTTATTAAATTCCGTGTTTATGTCCAACATCTTTATGACAAGAAGCACAATTTAATGACTTGTCTGCATGTGGATTTGTTGTAGCATTGATAGCTGTTTGAGCAAAATCTGCATGACAGCGTATGCAGTTTTCTTGCACCATTTTTCTGCTTTTTTCAGTCGCACTCAAATTTGTAGGCAACTCATCAAGTTTAAAAGTAAAAGCATAAGCATGCCCTAAACCACTTTGAGCTTTAGCTATCCACTTAGCTACAAAATTATGTGGCAAATGGCAATCCACGCAAGTTGCCCTAGGTTCGCCTTTGACTTTTTGAGAGTGCGGCCCTGCCATGTATTCATTATAAACTTCATTCATAATATGGCAGTTATTACAAGATTCGCTTGCATTGCTTAAATAAGATGTGCCCTTAGCGTTATAAAAAGTATAAAACCCAACCGCAAAGAAAACAAAAAGCAAAACAAGAAAAATAGTAAAAAGATTCGAAGTTTTCTTCAAAATTTTCCTCCTTAAAATTATCATTTCTTAAAATCTTCAATGAAACAACAATGTCACAGAATTTCCCAGAAATAAATTTTGTGATTCTAACATAGATGAATTTAATATAATTTTAAAGATATATTTACTCTTAATTAACCTAAAAAATTTAAAACTTTTATTCAATAATTTCAAAATAAATGATAAAATACAACTAAAAAAGGAAAAATTAATGCAAACAAGTCCTGATATGTTTATCAATCGCGAACTTTCTTGGCTTCGCTTTAATTCTCGTGTTTTAGACCAATGTTCTAAAAATTTACCCTTGTTAGAAAAATTAAAATTTATAGCTATATATTGCACTAATTTAGATGAATTTTATATGATACGCGTCGCAGGCTTAAAACAACTTTTTTCAGCTGGAGTTAATGCAAGCAGTAGCGATGAAATGACCCCGTTACAACAATTAAAAGCCATACGCAAATACTTACACCAAGAAAAAGAGCTTTTGGAGCGTTATTTTAATGAAATCACAAGTGAATTAGAAAAAGAAAATCTTTTCATAAAACATTATGAGAATTTAGATGAAAATTTAAAACAAAAATGTGATGAGTATTTTTTCTCTAATATTTTTCCTGTTATTGTTCCAATAGCTGTTGATGCTACTCACCCTTTTCCGCATTTAAACAACTTATCTTTTTCACTAGCGGTTAAAATTTGCGATAAAGCGCATCCTGAACTTGTAAAATTTGGAATGATTAGAATTCCAAGAGTTTTACCTCGTTTTTATGAAGTAAGTGCAAATATTTATGTTCCTATAGAAAGTATAGTCCATCAACACGCAGAAGAAATTTTTCCAGGCTATAAACTCTTAGCTTCAGCAGCATTTAGAGTGACTAGAAATGCAGATATGGTAATAGAAGAGGAAGAAGCTGATGATTTTATGATGATTTTAGAACAAGGCTTAAAACTTCGCAGAAAAGGAGCTTTTGTAAGATTGCAAATTCAAAAAGATGCAGATGAACAAATCGTAGAATTTCTTAATACTCACATGAAAATTTTTCATAAAGATGTTTATGAATATTCTATTTTACTCAATCTCCCTAGCCTTTGGCAAATCGCAGGAAATAAAACCTTTACACATCTTTTAAGCCCACTTTACACGCCTAAAACTTTACCACCTTTTGATGAGAATTTATCTATTTTTGATGCTGTAGAAAAAGAAGATATACTCATTATACAACCTTTTGAAAGTTTTGATCCAGTTTATAAGTTTATCAAAGAAGCAAGCAAAGATCCTGAAGTAATTTCCATAAGAATGACACTTTATAGAGTTGAAAAAAATTCCAATATAGTTCAAGCTTTAATTGATGCTGCAAGCGATGGAAAACAAGTAACTGTGATGGTAGAATTAAAAGCACGTTTTGATGAAGAAAATAATCTTCATTGGGCGAAAGCTTTAGAAAATGCCGGAGCTCATGTTATTTATGGCATTACAGGTTTTAAAGTCCACGCTAAGGTTTCTCAAGTCATACGCAAACAAGGGGATAAGCTTAAATTTTATATGCATTTAAGCACAGGAAATTACAATGCAAGCAGTGCTAAAATTTATACTGATGTGAGTTATTTTACAAGCAAAGTAGAATTTGCAAGAGATACGACAAAATTTTTTCATATCTTATCAGGCTTTAGTAAAAACCGTCGTCTTCAAACTCTTTCAATGAGTCCAAATCAAATCAAAGAAAAAGTTTTAGAAATGATACGCACTGAAACAAGCAAAAAAAATGAAGGTGTGATTGTAGCTAAAATGAACTCTCTTGTGGATAGTGATATCATACAAGCGCTTTATGAAGCAAGCATGGAAGGAGTACAAATCGATCTTATCATACGCGGAATTTGTTGCTTAAAACCTGATGAAGAATACAGCAAAAACATACGCGTTAGAAGCATCATAGGAAAATACTTAGAACATGCTAGAGTATTTTATTTTAAACATAGTGAGCCAAATTATTTTATATCGAGTGCAGATTGGATGCCAAGGAATTTAGAGCGTCGCTTAGAACTTATGACTCCTATATATGATGAAAGAAGCAAAGCTAAATTAGCTCAATTTTTACGCTTACAACTTAGCGATAATGTTTTAGCTTATGAGCTTAAAAACATTGGAGAGTATGAAAAAATTCCTTCTTCTGAAAAAACCATAGATTCTCAACAAACCTTAGAAGAATATGTAAGTAAAATTTATAAAACACTTAAAAAAGATACAGATCAAAGTCGTGCAACGCACTTAGCTTCCAAACTTTTCAAAGAAAACTAAAAGTTTTTAGGGTTTTTACTCTAAAGACTTATTTACTTGTTTGTTATAAAAAAAGGGCTTTAAGATAAAGCCTTAGGAGATTTCCCATAGAAATAAACAATCATTTCTAAACTATAAAAAGATTTAGAAATGATTTTTAAGATTAAAATTTATACTTAAGTCCTACTTGACCACTTAAGTAAGTTTCATTTTTATTATCTACTTTACCTGCTAGTATTTGTTTAGCACCAAAGCCAAGATTTATACTGAGTTGATTTGTAAAATCTACATTACCCCCTACGATAATTTGTCCGTATGTTTTTTTCTTGTTGTTAGCTTCTACGCTAGTAAAGAAAGCATTATTTACAGCTAGGTTAGCTGTGTAATCATCACCACTATTGATAACAAATTGTTCTATTTTTGGAGTTACAAAAATATAAGAGTTTTCATTCATATATTTTCTAAATTCAGCACCCATTTCAACACTTACAGAATTGTTTTTCATAGAATCAATATCTTTAGCAATAGCACCATTTTCTGTATGAGATGGAGTATAACTAAAATAATAATTTATCCCTGCAAAAGGTTTAATAAATAAAGTATTATCACTAAAGTCAAACACACGACCTACATTAGCACTAAATCCTAAGAATTTGCTTGTATAATCTGAGTTATATGCACCATCTGTTTGAATATTGTCTTGTTTAGTTGGAGAAACTTGAGCATAAGCTTTAAGATTAAGTTCCCATTGTGGAGCTATATTGATAGTAGAATACATACCTAATTGGAAGTTATCGCTTTTTTGTTCTAAATTATTGTCTTTGATTTTAGCATTTGCATAAGTAAAATAAGCACCCCATAAAACATTATCATTAGCTTGTTTATCTACCCCTACGGTAGCACCATACATTGCACCACTATCTCCATCGATAATGTTAGCACCACCAAAAGCATTAGCCCAAATACTATTGGTATATTCATTTACATAGCTTGGTCTCATATCACTATCTAAAGCAGCAAATTTAAGGCCATTCATTTTAGAAGCATAAGTTCCAAAAGGATTGTTTAGCATTGCTACACGAGAACCTATAGAAACATCATTAGAAATATTCATAGTGGTATTTACTGCACTAGAAGCTGAATTGAGATTGGATACAGATTTACCTGTATTGTCTGTGTCTTTTTTGATTTGTAGGGCTAGTTTTACACC